>CAYZZD010000010.1:0-11453 GCA_964482675.1 uncultured Candidatus Saccharibacteria bacterium | reverse complement strand
AGTATCCGAATTGTCTGAGTCGGAACGAGGTGATCAAGGTTTTGGCAGTACAGGAAAAAAATAATAGTATGATTTCACAAATAATTAGAACTTGGATTCAGAAAGCATGTAGCCAATTCGGTGTCGATGCTTCTGATTTTGTAATTGAGCATCCTACTGATTTATCTCATGGTGATTATGCAACTAACGTTGCTATGAAATACTTCCGAAAAGAAGCCAAAGATATTGGAGTTTCATCTACTCAGATTGTAATGAATAAAAATCATTATGGAAGTTCGAATGTTTGGAATAATGCCAAAGAGTTTGCCGCTAGTCTCTCAGATTATTTAAATGAAAATCTAATTCCAGAGATTGAAAAGGTTTCCGTTGCAGGTCCAGGTTTTATAAATATTACTCTTTCAAAGCAATTTTTTACCTACACAAATGCCCAGATTCATGCAGTCAAAAGTGATTTTGGAACGCTTTCAATAAATGCCGGAAAAACTATTTTGGTTGAACATTCATCGCCAAACTTGTTTAAGCCATTTCATGTGGGGCACATGATGAATAATGCGATCGGTGAATCGTTAGTGCGGCTTATGCAGGCATCGGGCGCAAAAGTTGTACCTAATTCATTTCCATCAGACGTAGGTTTGGGGATTGCAAAAGCTATTTGGAGTTTAATGAATCAGGATGAATCATTGCTCGACAAGCTTCAAAATCTTGAAAGTAAGATGAAATTTTTAGGTGAATGTTACGCAGCGGGTACGCGTGCCTATGAAGATGATCCTTCGGTTGTCGAGGCGATCAAGCAAATAAACAAAGAAATTTACCTGAACGAAAATACTCCCGCATATGCACTTTACCTTAAAACTAAAGAGTTAAATATGCAGTATTTTGAAAAAACTGTTGCACAACTAGGATCGAAATTTGATAATTATATTTTTGAATCTGAAGCAGGACGTGTTGGGGACAAGATTATTAAAGAACGAATTGGTTCGATATTTACCGAAAGTGAAGGCGCAATCGTCTATATTCCCGACGAACAGACAAAACTTCCCACGTTGGTATTTATTACCAGTGAAGGGCATCCAACCTACGAAGCAAAAGATATAGGATTATTGTCGCTGAAGTTTGAAAAATATAATCCTGACATTTCGGCTGTTATTACTGACAGTCAGCAGATTCCACACTTTAATGTTGTCTTGGATGCCGCAGGAAAAATTGAACCAAGTTGGAAAGAAAAATCAGTACATATTCCGCATGGTCGTATGAGTTTTAAAGGGCAAAAAATGTCTTCACGGTTAGGCGGAGTTCCGTTGGCGACTGATATTCTGCAGGTTGTACTTGAAGAGGCTTATGAAAGAGGGAAAGATCGGACGGAAAATGAGTTAGGTAAGGATTTTGAAGCTGTCGCTATTGCGGCAATTAAGTTTGCCATATTACGTGTAAAGCCTGGGCAAAATATTAACTTTGATCCCGATACGTCGCTTTCATTCGAAGGAGATTCAGGCCCATACCTTCAATATACATGCGCGCGTATTAACAGTTTGGTTGAAAAAGGGAAAGGCGAAGGAATTGTTTCGCAATATTCAGCTAGCCAAGAAATTACTAATCTTGAACGAATGATGTATCGATTGCCTGGAGTCGTTGCGCTTTCTGTTGCCGAATATGCTCCGCAATATATCGTAACCTACTTGCTTGAACTTGCTCGCGAATTTAATTCGTTTTATGGAACGCATAAAATTATTGATACGAGTGATAAAGATATGTCGGCGCACTACTTGGCGCTTGCCAGTGCAACACAAATTGTTCTTAAAAACGGACTTCATCTTTTGGGTATCCAAGCTCCTGAATCAATGTAATGGAAAACGGCATTGTTGTTTCGTATAAAAAATCAGGTGAAGTATTGGCGGCGCAGATGCGTCGTATTCGATCTGAATATGACATTGCCGAATCTGTGCCAATGACCTACGCCGGGCGGCTTGGCCCGGCAGCAGAAGGCTTAATGATGTACTTGGTTGGTGATGAACGCCATAAAAAAGACGAATATCTAAAAAAGGAAAAAGAATATCAGTTTTCAGTACTCTGTGGCATACAAACCGACACTGCCGATTTGTTAGGCTGTGTAATAGATGCCCATAAAGTTTCTCAGCAAGAAATTATCTTACTAGCCAACAATATCAAAAAGACGATTATGGGCATTCATCGCTTGCCAATCCCTAGTTATAGTGGATATAAGGTCGAAGGAATGGCATTGTGGACTTTTGCACGCGAAGGGAAAAAGACTCCAGCGATCATCAAGCGTATGGAAGTTCATTCCTGTATTGTTAATGATCCAAAGCCAGTATTCTTTACAGAAATATTAAAGAAAGTCGAAAACCTTTTTAATATAACGGAAGGGGATTTTCGAAAGGACCACTGTCTGCAAAGTTGGCGGGTGCTTGAAGAAAAAGCAAAAGAACCTTTATATTTAATATCATGTACGGTTCATGTAAGCAGCGGAACGTATATTCGGTCGCTTATTGAGTTTTTATCAAAAAAGTACCAGATACCGCTTTGTGCCTTTCATATTACTCGTACAAAGATAGGGGATTTTGATACCAAAGGGGTCTATTAAGGTACTTGACTTTTGATATTAAATATGCTATTATATAAGCATATGACGATCAAAAACGTTACAAAATATATGGTTTTCGGCCTTTTGGCGGCTACTTTACCTCTGGGTATTGTAAATGCTGACTATGACCTTGCGCCACCAGGAAATAACTTACCGATTGGTAACCTTACCAGTGCAAACCAAATAGCCGGTCCTGCAATTAATACTGGTATTATGTATCCTTCAGGAAATAATCTTCCTACAACTAATCTAGGCAACAGTACCCAAAATCAAGGAGGCGGGAATTCAGGAGGCGGATCTAATAATGTGGTTGATGCAGATGTATCTATTGATGACATTGATTCAATTTCTGATGATTCAGCTACAGTAGTAGTCGATTATGATATTACGGGTATCAATCTTACTTCTTCAAACGAAGCACGTGTGTATGTCCGTTATGGTACTTCTTCAAGTAATCTTAATAAGACTTCAAGCTCTGAATATACTTCAGATGAAAATGATACTATCGAATTTGATCTTGATGACTTAAATGACGATACAAAATATTATGTACAGGCGGTTGTAAAGGTTGATGGTGAATATTTCTACAGCGCGAAGGATGATTTTACTACAGATGAGTCACATTCAAGTAGTTCGTCACATAGTTCGCATTCGAATTCGTCAGCTACCTACTCACAAAGTACTAATGCGTATTATCCTACTACGACGTATTATCCTACAACAGCTCATGTATCAACAGGCGTTGTGGTATCAAATACCGCTTTCAGTAATATCGCCACATTAGTGATTAAAAATAATGTTACTGCAGTTGGCCGCGGAGATACAGTAAGTTATCTGGTTGAATATAAAAATATTTCGAAAAGTACCATTAGTCGCGCACGTCTTGTAGTGTCGCTTCCAACCGAGATGCGGGTAACTGCTTCGATGATGGGCGGCATGCAAACCGGCAATACATTCATTATGGATCTGGGAAGCATTGCCCCAGGTGAATCAGAATCAGTTATGTTTGTCGGTAAAATGCAGCGAGCGCCTTTAGCTGGATTCGTTACCGCACAGGCTACATTGACCGGTGATGTAAATGGTCAGCATATTACCATCGATTCGGCAGACGCTGACTCATTTGGTAACAGTGCTACTGCCTTAACTGGTAGTGCAATCAATAGTGGCGTGGGTGCAAGTATTGTGGTCGTCATCATCATTTTGGCTATTGCCGGATTGTTGATCGCTTTGATCCATTATCTTACCAAAGATCGCCCTTTGAAGACCTCTTCACGTCAAAACTACGGGGCATACTAAGCTAAAGATGGTAATCCTCAGTTCGTTAAGCCCCGCGGCGCCTAGGCGCCGCGGGGCTTGCTTTTTGTTCCGTTGCCGATACTATGGAGGCAAAACAATGACAATGAAAAGATATTTACTTTTATTTGCGATCTTAGGATATGCAAGTTGGGCTTTAGCCCAAGAAGAAAAAGAGGATTTTAAAACCCAAAAACCGGCCGAAGAGGTTGGTCAGGATAATGTAAAAGCAGAAGGTGAGGCGCATGCCGTGCTCACATTTTCTGCAGTATCCGAAGTTACACCTTCGGGTGAGGTGGAACACCGTCGCGAGACAGAGTTCAATCCGCGCGTGCAAGGTCTCGTAAGAGGCTTTGGTAAAAGAGGCTTTGCTGGAGGCTTTGCGTCAGTTTTAGTCTCGGGGGCAGAATCAGAGATAGTAGTGGGTCCGGCATTTCGTTTTCGTTACAGAAAAACATATGGTGAAACCGGGATAGGCCCAGGTATCTGCACTTTTGCTCGCTCACCGATTCCGCTCTGTGGTACCTGGTTCATGTTATTAGAGCACGACTTAGGTAAAGCAAAGCTCGAATTTTTTGGCGCAGCTACTTGCGCAAAAGAGGCTTTTGCTTATGAAGCCAAAATCATGCTTTATCCACGCCCGTGGATTGGAATAGGCATGATGGCACAAAACGAAGGTCTCATTGGACCTCGTATCAATTTGTGTTACCGAGGCTGCTATTTTTTAGCAGCAGGTGGCATCAATGCAGAGGCGGGGTCTCCAAGTTGCCTATTCGGACTTGGCTTCTTTCATTAATCGATCCTCGCAAAAAACAAAAAATGCTCCTAATAAAGGGAGCATTTTTGTTTGTCTTGCATTTTATAAACAGTATGGTAGTATCTCGCGGTATGTTAAAGATTCGATTACAACGCACCGGCCGCAAAAATGAACCTCATTTTCGTGTTGTCGTTGCCGAACACACAAAATCGCCTCCCTCGGGGCGCTATGTCGAGATGCTTGGTTCGTATAATCCAAAAGCCGGCACCGTAACTATTGATAAGGAACGCGCCCAATATTGGATTAAAAATGGCGCTCAGACATCAGGAACTGTGCATAACTTTCTTGTCTCACAAAAGGTTATCGAAGGTAAAAAGATCAATGTGTTGCCAAAAAAGTCTTCGACCGTAAAGCGTAAAGAACTAAAAAAGAAGTAATTTTCCACAAAAACCGGCTTGTCCGGTTTTTGTTTTGAAATCAAGTACGGTATAATGGCAAATATATTTTATGAAGCATCTTCGAAAATATATTCATTCAGCGGGGTTTTTGATTATCGGTATTGCTTTAAGTATCGGTCTCTCGGCATTTGCCACACCGCCAGGAAATAAGTATGGACCAGGAGAAACATCGAATCCTACTTGTGCTCCGGGTTCATCTAATTGTTCAGTAAATCTTGGCTGGGAAGTAAACACTACCGATGGCTTTGTTTTTAATGATACTGATCTTGTAGGTATTGGAACAGATACGCCGACGGCGACGCTTGATGTGGCAGGAGAGTTCCAAGTAGCCACAGAGCTGCCATCAACGGCCATTGCAATCTTCAAGCAGGGGGATCTTTCGGGGTTTGGTGGAGGGGAGGGATTTCAATGGTATACGCTTGATAGTTTTACTCCTACACAGATTGGTAGCATAAGCCTGAATTTTAATGGAGGTAGTCCTCAATATGGGGTTTCCGTTGATAATGGAACAACCAATGCCTCGTTTAGTCTTATTGCGAGTGGGTCCTCGCAGTTGCGTACGGTTTTGCCAGGTGGTCTGAATATCGATCGGTACCAAGGCGACCTTTCAGGCATTGGAGACGATTATGGATTTCAAGAACTTCTTGATGATGGAACTTCGAGCGCTGTGGTTGGTGTTGCATATAACTATAACATAGGCACTTCAACAGGAGAGCCGAAATATCGTACCTACGTATCGAACGGCGTTGATTCGGGTGAGTTCTACTTGGACTCAGCGACCGGCAATGGAAGGATTCAAGTTTCTAACGCCTTCGATTTGATTGCCGGGCTATCGGGCCTTAGTTTTGAGAATGACGGAACAGTCAGTCTTGTTTCTTCGGTGGGCACCCAGGACACTACGGTATTTATGAATAATACCGGTCTGTTTGTGCATGCGAGTGATGACATAAACCCTAATTATGGCAACATTGCCGCAAAGACGGATCAGGCCATGTTGGCATTCTATGATGAGAATCAGCATACGAATGGGCTCGTAGGTGTTGCAGAGAATGGCGGAAATACTATGTCGATCATGCAAACCAATAATCAGAACACCGACATGAGTTTTGGTTTCACTGCGTTCCCTGATAGTGCCACCATGTTCCGATGCAACGAGACCACTCCTACAGCTGCTCCTTGTGATGATGATCGTGGTATTTATATAAATAACGGTTCTGTATTTGCATATTTATGGAATGCAGACTCTATCGATAATAACAATAAAAACACAAACGGTTGGGATATTAATGACAGCTGGGTGCGCCTCTATTACGAACAGACCTCTGGCACCCCTTCGGCGCCTGGTGCAAATACGAGTCTTACACTTGCGGATAATTTAACGTTGACCAATGCAAAGTTCGGTATCGGAAACCCAAGTCCTGCATACATGTTGGATGTCCAGACCGATGCTGCTTCGTCTTATGTCGCTACTTTCTTTAACGACGGTAATAACCAAAACCGTTATGGTATACAGGTACAGGCGGGAGCAGACGATGGTACCGGTACCACTTACTATTTTAATGCCCTTGATGGTGATGGTACCCAAGTGGGATATATTTCTCGAACCGCAGGAACCTTTGCTTTAACAGATATTTCTGACGAAAGAACTAAAACGAATATTACGGATACTGATATTGATGGTCTTGATATCATTAACGATCTTGAAGTGAAAGACTTTAATCGTAAAGAAGATCCTTCCGGAAAGACGATTACCGGTTTCATCGCTCAGGAAGTGCAGAATATATACCCCGAGGCAATCACGAAAGGCCAAAATGGTTACTTGGGTATCATGAAGGATGCGTTGGTTCCGGTTTTAGTGAAGGCGGTGCAGGAATTATCTTCAATGCTTGCATCCTTGCATAGTGATTTAATTGCATGGTTTGCTGATACCGAAAATATGATTGGCGACTTTGTGGCGACAAGGGGATTGTTTAAGCAAGAGATATGTGTGGACGGTGAATGTTTAAATAAGCAAGATATCCATGCATTACTGCAATTGGTTGCATCCCAAGATGATGCAGGATCAAGCGTACCTTCTATGGACACCAATGACGAAGGGAATACCACCGATCAATCGCCAGAAGAAGTTCCATCAGATACTGGCGATAGCGAAGACGAAATAATTGAAGATGCTGGCTCAGCAACATTGGAGGACCCTATGCCTGAAGAAGGAACTCCTTCGGATATGCCTGACGAGAATGCCAATGTTCCTGCTGACGAGGTAGTCGTATAGGTATTTATATTGCAAAAAAAGTTTTCCTCGTTATACTTACCGATAGGCAGTAATTAGTCGTACTGCGTTTATGATTGATAGATGAAGTATCCTTATGGCAAGTGATAATGCACAAGCATTTCTTGAGTTTGTTGTTAAAAGCCTTGTAGAAAATCCGAACGACGTTAAAGTCGCGAAGACTGTAGACGAGATGGGTGTATTGATGACCCTTGATCTGAACCCTGCAGATATGGGTAAGGTGATCGGACGCAAAGGAGCGACCGCAAAGGCGATTCGAACCCTGCTACGCACAGTTGGTATGCAAAACAATGCGCGTGTTAACCTGAAGATCAATGAGCCTGAAGGCGGCACTGGTGGAATGAAAGCATCTGGTGGTGTTGCAGCTGCGGATATTGATGCAGCAATTGCAGACCTTAAGGGTGAAATGAACGGCTAGTTTTTCTTTATTTGAAATCAAATCCCTCGTTGTAAAAGGCGGGGGATTTTGTTATAAAGATATCAGTTTTGATCCACTGTTTTGAAAAAAACCGAATATACGCGTGCTCGCGCATTTCGTCCGCCTCGGCCCTCAAACAGACACTCGGGCCTGCGGCGAGCTTTTTCAAAACAGTGAATCCGATAACATAATGCAAAACAAAAAACAAAAACCAATAACTTTTCACGTGATTACGCTTTTTCCCGAAGTGTTTTCTGCGTACGTAAATGAATCTATCATTGGCCGTGCGATAAAAAATAAGCAAATCGCTATTAAATTTTATAAGTTGCGCGATTACGTGAAAGGAAAAAAGTACAGAAAAAAATGGCCTGACGGCAATGTGACAACCTATGTTGACGATCGTCCATTTGGTGGTGGTCCTGGTATGGTATTACGTGCCGAACCATTTCTTGAGGCATATGAGGCTGTTAAAAAAGCAGTCACCAAAAGAAAGACTCGATCAAAAATTCATGTAGTGTTTTTCTCACCATCAGGGAATCAATTTGAAACTATGTCAGCCGCACAGTATGTAAAGAGATATACTGATATCGTATTTTTGTGCGGCCGTTATGAAGGAATTGACGCGCGTGCTGCACAAATATTAAAAGCCGAACATGTCTCAGTTGGCCCTTACGTGGTGACTGGCGGTGAACTTCCGGCTATGATCTGTATCGATTCGATTGCACGCCAGATTCCGGGCGTGCTTGGGAATTTTGATTCACGGGAAGAAGTACGGGTTTCATCAAGCGAGATTTATACGCGGCCAGATGTGCTTGATTGGAAAGGTAAAAAATATCGTGTTCCTGAAGTTCTAAAAAATGGCCATCGGGCAAAGATCGACGAGTGGAAACAGAAAGGGAAATAGGTTTTAGTGTAAAAATCAATAAGGCAATTTTAACCTTACCCCTTTTAGAGACATCGGTGTACCCTTCATGTTATAATATCCGCGTCGTTATATACTTCTAATTTTGAGATTTTAAGATTATGAAAAAATATTTCCTTGAACTTGGTGGTACGTTTTTATTGACGCTGGTCGTCGCACTATCACTTACCCATATATTTGTCGTACCGACCGCGATTCTTGCCGGATTGGTGCTTATGTTTGCGGCATATACTATTGGTAACGCGACTGGTGCACATATTAACCCTGCCATTACATTGGGATTTTTGTCAGTTCGCAAGATTTCGGTTGTTGATGCTGTTGGATATATTATCGCTCAAGTTGCCGGCGCACTGCTGGCGCTGGCAGTGGTCCAGTTTGGTACACATGCAGTTCCAGTTATTTCGGCAGATATGACTTCGGCTGTATTTTTTGGTGAAATGTTGGGTGCGTTATTTTTTGGCTTTGGTATCGCGTCAATTGTATACGAACGTGTACACACCGTATTTGATGGAGTGGTCGCAGGACTTTCATTGTTCCTTGGTATTGCGATTGCGTCGATGATCGGATCAAACGGGGTACTTAATCCTGCGGTTGCGTTGGGTATTCATTCGGTGAATGTACTCTATGTTATAGCACCAATCATTGGCGTAGTGATCGGTTTTTGGATAGTTAAAATTATTCACGAACGTTCGCTTGTGTAAGTATATGCAAATTATTGGAGCGATTGTTTTAGTTGCCATTGCTACTGTTGGACTTATGCTTTGGCATGGGGATTTAAAATTACCATCCGAGCAGGATGTACAGCTTGCAATTAATAAGGCGAGTAAGGCGGATTGGCTTGATAGTGCCCTTGAAGGTATTGGCGATGGTATTGATACTGCATCAGAAAATCTTGATCCTGAAGCTGTAAAAGCCGAAGTTAAAACATGGGTATTGAAAGACGGTATTCCACTTCCAAAAGGTTGGAAGCTAGAAGAGCGCACGAATGACAAGGTGAATATTACTGTGTTAGTTCCTCCAAATCCAAAGGATGATAATGATTATATTGCATATAAAATTAAAGCATCATTAATTGATAATCTACCTGGATCTCCGATTTGCACCACGCCAGATGATGATAGTGAGAAGGTGACCTGTGCCGTTGGAAGCAATATTGAAACTATTCGTGTGTTTACACTTCTTACCTATAAAGATTAAGGCGTTTTTACTACCCCTTAAAGGCCCTGACTTATGCTATACTGTCAGGGTCTTCTTTAGTAATAATTTATTTAAACAAACCTGTATGATGTGGCTTTTTCTTTTAATTCCAATATTGATCGTCCTTTGGATAGTGCTTACCTATAACGCCTTTGTGCGTCATAAAAACCGTGCTCAAGAGGCTTGGGCTGACATCGAAGTTCAACTTAAGCGCCGATTTGATCTGATTCCTAATTTGGTTAATACAGTGAAAGGGTATGCCACTCATGAAACTAGTGCTTTCGAAAAAGTGACCGAAGCTCGTGCTGCTGCAATGCAGGCGACTACTCCAGAGCAGAAAGGTGCTGCGGAAAATATGTTGACTGGTGCATTGAAGTCCTTGTTTGCTATTTCAGAAGCGTATCCCGAATTAAAAGCCAATGTCAATTTCCTTGAATTACAGCGGGAGCTTTCGGATACTGAAAATAAAATACAGTCTGCGCGCCGATTTTATAATGCAAATGTGCGCGACTTTAATACTGCACTGGAAATGTTTCCAGGTAATATTATCGGGGGCATGTTCAGATTTGCTAAAATGGAATTGTTTGACTTACCGGACGATCATGCCGCTCAGAATCCAGTAGAGGTAAAGTTTTAGTATGACAGGAAAAGGTTGGACAATTGTCATTGGTATTATCATTATACTGCTTGGCGGTATCGCTTTTTCTGTATACCATAAAACAACAATTGATCAGTCAGACGAAATTACTAATCAGAATTATGATGATCCTGCGCCCCAGCTGTAATCTATGGCAACCTTATATACTCACCAATCATCGAATATTGCCAAGACTTGGTTTTTAATGACCGTATTTTGCGTGCTTATTGTAGCAATTGGATTTATCTTTGCTCGCATCTACGGTAATCCAAATATTCTCTATGGGTTTTTTATTTTTAGTGTGGTGATGAATAGTGTTGCATATTGGCAATCCGACAAGATTGCACTTGCGGTTTCGGGGGCAAAGCCAGCCGACGCGGCTCAATATGTCGAGTTGCATCGCGTTGTTGAAAATCTTTCGATTACTGCAGGGTTACCTAAACCGCGTGTATATGTAATCAGTGATCCTGCGCCAAATGCTTTTGCGACTGGTCGTAATCCGGCTCACGCTGCAGTTGCGGTAACTACAGGCTTATTGGATATCCTTGAGCGTAATGAGCTAGAAGGAGTGATTGCGCATGAACTTTCGCATATCGGCAATCGGGATATTTTAGTCTCAACAGTGGTAGTCATACTTGCAGGATTCGTCACAATCTTGGCCGATTTTTTCTTACGCTCCCAGATGTGGGGCATAGGACGCCGAGATGATGATAGCAAGGCGGGTGGTATCCTGATGATCATTGGCATTATTTTGGCAATTTTAGCACCGCTTTTTGCGACGCTGATCCAGTTGGCAGTATCGCGTAAACGTGAATTTTTAGCAGATGCATCGGGTGCGCTTTTAACACGGTATCCCGAAGGGCTTGCTCGTGCACTGCAAAA
>CAYZZD010000009.1:0-12022 GCA_964482675.1 uncultured Candidatus Saccharibacteria bacterium | reverse complement strand
ATTTAAGAAGGAATCAGGTATCGATGTTACTAACGATACATTGGCATTGCAGCGCCTTGACGAAGCGGCTGAAAAAGCAAAGATCGAGCTTTCGACTGCAACGGAAACTGAAATCAATATTCCGTTCATTACTTCGGACTCATCAGGGCCTAAACACTTGTTGGTAAAAATGACTCGCGCACAGCTTGAAAATCTTGCTCGTCCGTTTGTCGAGAAATCAATCGAAATCACTAAGCAAGTTTTGAAAGATTCGGGATTTAGTTCGGGTGATATTAATGAAATCATCATGGTTGGTGGGCAAACCCGTATGCCAATGATGGTAGAAGAAGTTAAAAAAGTATTTGGCAAGGATCCAAACCGATCAATTAACCCTGACGAAGTAGTGGCATTAGGTGCTGCGGTTCAGGCCGGAGTACTGCAGGGCGATATTAAAGATGTTCTTCTTCTTGATGTTATTCCGCTTTCATTGGGTATTGAAACACTGGGAGGTGTTGCTACGAAACTGATCGAAAAGAATACGACGATTCCAACCAGTAAGTCGCAAGTATTCTCGACCGCGGCTGACAATCAGACCTCGGTAGAGATTCATATTGTCCAAGGTGAGCGTGCGATGGCTTCTGATAATAAATCTCTTGGTCGATTTATCCTAGATGGTATTCCGCCTGCACAGCGCGGTATGCCACAGGTAGAAGTCACCTTTGATATCGATGCAAATGGCATCTTGCAGGTAAAAGCAAAAGAAAAAACAACCGGCAAAGAGCAGTCGATCCGCATCGAAGCCTCAAGCGGTCTGACTGATGCTGATATCGAGAAGATGAAGAAGGACGCCGAAATGCATGCAAGCGAAGATGCTGCGAAAAAGGCACTTGCTGACAAACGCAATATGGCAGATATGACCATCTTTACTGCCGAGAAATCATTGAAAGATTATGGCGATAAGGTAAGTCCAGAAATTAAGAAGGAAGTCGAAGACGCTGTTGCGGCATTGAAAAGTGTTAAAGATGCGGGTAGTGAGTCAGATTTGGATGCCAAAACTAAAGCGGTATCCGAAGCGATTATGAAAATTGGCGAAGCGATGCAAAAAGCCGGAGGTGCTGAAGCTCCTAAAAGCGATGAAGTCGAAGTGCAGCCAGAAGAAGTGAAAGGTGAGGATAATTCAGAACAGAAATAAATTCATTCGTACCAATTGAGCTAATCTTTCCTCGGGGACCGGAATATTTGCCTGCTGGCAAATTTCCTCCTGCTCGGGCCGACGCCCTGCGCAGAGCCCCCGAGGGAAAGATGTAGCGGGAATATTTTAGGAATAATTAAAATACACATCAGCGTTCGATATTAAATTACATGTCAAAAGATTATTATAAAATATTAGGTGTCGAAAAAAATGCTACGGATGCTGAACTAAAAAAAGCGTTCTATAAAAAAGCGGCTGAACACCATCCTGACAAAAAAACAGGAAACGAGGCTAAGTTCAAAGAAGTAAACGAAGCATACCAGACACTGTCTGACAAACAAAAGCGTGCGCAGTATGACCAGTTTGGTAGCGATGGACCGCAAGGTTTTGCGGGCGGCCATGGTTTCGGAGGCCAAGGGTTTGGTGGTTTCGGTGGCTTTAATGGCCAAGGCGGCGTCGAATTTGATTTCGGTGACATGGAAGATATATTTTCGCAGTTCGGCTTTGGTTTTGGGGGACATGGCGGTGGTCATCGTGTTCGACGCGGCCGCAATTTCGAGACAGTTATTCAGCTGACTTTTGCCGAAGCAGTGTATGGCGCAAAAAAGAAAATTACCATTCCGCGCGAAGGTAAAGACGAAGAAGTAACCATTACCATTCCGGCTGGTTCTCAGCGTGGATCGCGACTTAAGGTAACGGGCTACGGTGAACATGTCGAAGGCGGAAAGTCGGGCGATTTGTATATTGTCGTCGATGTTTCGGATGACAAAGTATATCGCTTCGAGGGTAAGCATATTGCAACCGATATCTCGCTTAAATTATCCGAGGCATTGCTGGGTGCAAAGCGCACTCTGAAAACTCCCGATGGAAACGAATTTGAAATCAGTATTCCTGCCGGCATTTCGCATGGGCAGGTTGTTCGAGTAAAAGGAAAAGGCGTACCGGGCGGTACTTGGGGTACGGGCGATCTTTTGGTGTATGTTGCTGTCGACATGCCGCAAAAACTTTCGAAAAAAGCTAAAGAGGCGATCGAGGAACTGCGAAAAGAAGGCTATTGATTTTGCTGGATTCTATGGTATTTTACAGAAAAGCGCGAGCAAAAACTCGGCTTTTCTTTTAAATGAAAACTAAAAACCACAACCCATATGGCCGCGAATATATCAGATGAAATAGAGAGCAAAACAAAATCTGAACTTACAGAAGAAGAGTTCGAGACTATCTTAAAATTCTTTGATGTCGAAAAGTTTACATTTGTTCAGACAATCGACCATTATTTTATAGATGATAGAGGTAAGCTTAAAGAACTTGCAAAAAAAGAACAAATACTTTTGTATGTTGAGCAGAAGGAAAAGTATACTTTAAAACTCGACTTACCTTCAGATAACAGGCTTCGTTCATGCAAGAACTTATTGGATACAGAAGCATTTCTTGAATTACAGGATAGTGGTACTTTGACTGAAGACAGTAACGTTGGCTTAACATTGCTTACTATGAGCATTAGTGGTCCGTTTACATTATGGGGCACTATTGAAACTCATCGTACTCAGATAAGGTTGAATTTGCCCAATGAATGGCAAAGATCTAAAATTTTCTTAAGCTTAGCTACTTTTCCTGGTGGTAATACATACTATGAATTAGAAGTTGAATCAGCCAATACGGGATATAGCGAACAAGTACGTGATGAGGTCTTAAAGCAATTTTGCTTTCCAGTACGTTCCACTAAAAGCAAAGCGAAACGCTTCATTGAGGAGTTAGAAAAATACGAATAAGTTTACCGGTTTAAAAAAGCTAAAAAGGCGATTCAAAACGAATCGCCTTTTGCTATGCGCATTTTTTACAAAGGCCAAAATATTCCAAAGAATGCGATGAGATCTGTGCAAAATTTTTGGCATGCTTGAGTGCGGTTTTTTCCAGCACGTCGGTGTCGCAGTGGGGGATATCGGCAACGGCTCCGCAGCCGGTGCAGACAATGTGATGATGGTGATGATGCACAAATTCGTAGTGCGCGCGGTCTTGCGAAATTAAAATACGCGCGATAATTTTTTTATCGGCAAATGATTCAAGCGTCCGGTAAAGGGTAACCGAATCGATATTTTTCAATTGCTTCATCAGGTCGGCGACCGAAAGCGGCTTATGCGAATTGTGTAGTCGTTCAAGGACTGCTATGCGTGTGGGAGTTATTTTTAGCTTTGCATCTTTTAAGATTTTATGAATATCTTCCATATTGATAGTATAGCAAAAAGTATATTAAATGCAAGTGACTTGCATTTAGTGAGTACCCATGTATACTTGTTAACATATGGAAATTAATTATGTATATGCGCTGGCGAGCGTTATTATTGTCAGCCTTGTTTCGTTTATTGGGCTTGCTACCTTATCAGTTAAAGAAGAACGAATCAAAAAAGGCGTCTTTTTTATGGTAAGTCTTGCGGTGGGAGCCCTATTGGGTGATGCCTTTATTCATTTGATTCCCGAAGCATTTGAACAGGCGGCAAATAGTTTTATAATCTCGCTTTTAATTATCGCCGGAATGTTGCTTTTCTTTTTGCTTGAAAAAGCATTTCACTGGCACCATCATGGTGAAGATTCTGATAAAACACATATTCATCATAGCGGAAAAATGGTTTTGGTGTCTGACGGCTTGCATAATTTTATCGATGGTATTGTGTTGGCATCAAGTTATATGATTAGTATTGAAGTCGGTATTGCGACGACAATTGCAATCATCCTTCATGAGATCCCGCAAGAGATCGGAGATTTTGGCGTTTTGATTCATGCCGGCTACTCACGTGCTCGAGCACTGTTGCTTAACTTTGTATCTGCCTTAAGTGCAGTATTAGGCGTTATTGTGGCACTTCTTGTTGGAAATTCAGCCGAGGCAATAAGCGTATGGTTCTTGCCTGTTGCCGCTGGAGGATTCATTTACATTGCAGCTGCAGATCTTATTCCTGAACTTCATCAGGCAAAGGGCGGCAGACAAATCGCGTTGCAGTTTGTTGCAATTATGATTGGGATTGCTGCAATGGCGCTACTTGTGTTGGTTGAATAATTTTCATACACTGCTAGCATGAAGTATTTTTGCGCAGTCGTATTTTTTCTGAGTGTCATGTGTGCACCGTATTTGCTTGTTCATGCGGGCACATTTCAAACAACAGTGATGCGCGCAAAGGTGCTTTCGGTTGCAAATAATCCAATCGAAAATGCATACGATATCGGAGTTGTTATTACGAATCAAACAATTGTTGCGCAAATTGTTAGCAAAGAGGAGAAAGGGAAAGAACTTACTGTTCATAACGATTATATGCCGCTTGAAAAAGGCGACGTCTTTTACTTGATTCATACTGAAGATTTTGAGACAAATCCTCCAACAAGCACATATGCGGTACGTGATTATAACCGTATGCCTTTGCTGTATGTCCTTACTGCGCTCTTTTTGCTTGCCGTCATCGTGTTTGGAGGTATTCAAGGGATCCGAGGACTTGCAAGCCTTGCAGGTAGCATCGTTTTGATCTTATACGTGCTTATGCCGGCAATTTTGCAGGGGTATTCTCCTGTATTAGTAAGCATCGGCGTTACTGCTGTTATTATTATTGCTGGTTCGTATATAACTCACGGGTTTAATAAAACAACCACAGCGGCAGTTTTCGGGATGCTTGGAACTGTATTAATTGCGGGAGTCCTTGGATATCTTGCGATGCATTTTGGACACTTGACCGGTTTTGGATCTGAAGAAGCGGTCTATTTAAGTGCAGCGCTTCCGACACAGATTAATTTTGCGGGATTGTTGTTTGGTGGAATCATGATCGGGCTTTTGGGAGTTTTGTATGATATTGCGATCAGTCAGGCGGTGTCTGTCGAGGAGCTCCATAAGATTGCTCCTCATGTGCCTAAAGCAGCTATTTATAAGCGAGCGATCCGTATGGGACGCGAACATATCGGCGCGTTGGTTGATACGCTTGCAATCGCGTATGTCGGTGCCTCGTTGCCGTTACTTTTATTGATGCAATTTTACAATTCAAGTAATCATGCAGTACAAGCCATAACGATGCCTATTGTAAATCAGGAAATGTTTGCAACTGAAATCGTGCGCATTCTTGTGGGCTCGATCGGGCTTATCTTGGCAGTGCCTATTACTACATTTATCTCGGCGAGAATGCTCGTAAAGCCAGCCAAAGAGGCAAATTCTGAACAAGTTAAAAAAGAGATCGAGATGCTTTCGCATGCCGGCCATCATCATTAAAATCAATTAAAGTTTTGAAACTGTCTGCCCGTCGGCGCCATCTTTGACTTCGAAACCTAGTGCCTTTATTTGATCGCGGAGTTCGTCTGATTTTTTGAAATCTTTATTATCGCGCGCTGTTTTTCGTTCAATCAAAAGTGCGTTTACTTCGGCGGGAATTTCAATCGCATCTTCTGCCTCGCCGAGTTTTAATCCAAGTACTTGATCAAAATCCAGTATAGTCGCTTTTTTATCCGCGTCAGTAACAGTTGAGTCTTTTAGCAGCTCCCATACAACGGCAAGCGCGGCCGATGTGTTTATGTCATCATTTGTTGCCTCTAAGAATCGCTTTTTGTATTCCTCGTTTATTAATCCGTTATGAGGCAAAACTAATGTTGCGGCCTTTAATTTTTTATACGCCGTTGAAGAGGCTTCTAGGCCGTCCCATGTAAAATTTTGTTTTGATCGGTAGTGTGCCTGCAAAAAAAAGTATCGAAGCGCCATTGGGTTGAATCCTTTTTCCTTAATATCTGCAATCGTGTATGATGTGCCTTCGGATTTTGCCATTTTTTTGTTATCTACCAAAAGATGCTCGTTATGCAGCCAGTAGTTTACAAAGTGCGCATGATTTGCGCATTCTGATTGGGCGATTTCGTTGGTGTGATGGATCGGAATATGTTCGATTCCGCCCATGTGAATGTCAAAGGTGTTTCCTAAAAATGCTTTGCTCATTGCCGAACATTCAATGTGCCAACCAGGAAACCCTTCGCCATTTTGAACCAGTGGCGAGCTAAAAGGGGACTGCCATGTTTGCAAAGCATTTGCGTGTGATCCGGCTTTAAAAAACCATAATGCAAAGTCGTTTGGATTCTTTTTGTTGCTATCGGTAACGGTTCCATGTCCTTCACCAGCCTCAAGTTTGGTCAGCGTTTGGCCTGATAATTTTGTATAGTCTGCAAATGTCGAGACATCAAAATACACGGCATGGTCGGCTGTATATGCATGGCCAGTTTTTAGCAGTTCTTCGACTAGTTCGATCATCTGCTGAATATAATCGGTTGCGCGCGGATCGTGGCTTGGGGGAATGACGTTTAGGCTTGCGATATCGTGGTTATATACATCGATATATTTATTTGCGATTTCGTCAGGTGTCAGGTTTTCTCGCCGTACCGCTTTGGTCATGCGGTCTTCTCCCGTATCGGCGTCGCCGATATTGTCACCGGTTAAGTGTCCCACATCGGTATAATTGCGTACCAACGATACGCTGTAGCCATTGTATTCGAATACACGCCGGACTAAATCTGCAATAGTAACCGCGCGCATATTGCCGATATGCTGTGTCCAGTATACGGTTGGTCCGCAATGATACATACCAACCTTGCCCGCTGTTATTGGCGTAAAAAGCTCCTTCTTTCTGGTTAAGGTGTTTGTTAGGTAGATCGGCTGCATATTAGATCCAGTCTTTATGTTTAAAATACATAATCATGGCTCCGCCGATAGCAACAACGATCCCGATGAGTACCAGCGTGCCTGTAGGAGTATTGGCAAACTGATGCACTTTTTGGTTAAGAGCCAAAATGCTAATAAGCAAAGTAAGAGGGAAGGTGATAAAAGCCAAAATAGTGAAGATTTTCATGACGTCTTCGTTATGCGAAGTAAGCAATGTCTTGTTTGTCTCAGAAAATTCCTCGATAGTATTTTTTTGTTCGTCGACCATTGCAAGTAGTCGCGCAGATTCGCGAATCAATTGATCAATAAGCTGTGTTGAGCTGGGAGCGTCGCTTTGCTCTAAAATCTGTTTATATGCACTGAATACTTCAGGATGGTATTGCAAAGCGCGGCGGAAGTTCATGATGCGTTTTGTCGTGCGTGAAATTTGCTCAACGGCTATCCGCTGATTACCCTCATAAATATTAGTTTCGGCGTCTACAATATAACGGTCGACCTTAAGAAGCTCGGGATTCATGGCACTATATAGTTCGCTTACGATAATCGCAAAAAGATCGAATCCACTTCGTAGGGGAAGTCGATCAAGTTCCTGTGCCACGGCAAGTTTTCGGCGAACCTCATGGAGTGCCATTACATCACAATAACGAGTAGTGATTACATGGTCATTGGTGATGACGAAATCAATTTCTTCAGTATGGCTATTGGCATGGTGATACGAGACGATAGGGAAATGCAAGGTGATGCATAGCGCCTCACCGTCTTTAAATAGGCGACCACGAGGGCTGGGAAACAGAAGTTCGTTTATCAGGGCCTCACTCATCACGATACTTCCTCGCGAGGCAGCTTCGATATCTGCCGCATTTGGTGATTTTATGTCAGTCCAAGAAACATTGCCGTAGGTTTGTTTGTCTATCATGCCGTGATTTTACCATATTCGTCATATATTTTAAAGCAAATCCTATCTCTAAGGGGTTCTTTAGATTGACCTTGCGCTTTTAGTCAAGACGTGCTAAAGTAGCCGCCATATGGCAAAAAGCACAGCATCACAAATCGCAGTCATTGAGACTGGCGGAAAGCAATACTTGGTAGCCGAAGGCAAGACCATCATTATCGAGAAACTTCCTGCCAAAGCGATCAAGGACGACAAGACTGTCGTTTTTGAGAAAGTTATCCTTACTGCAGATACTGCAGCTGGAACGAGTTCTGTTGGATCACCATATCTTACCGGGACAGTATCCGGAATGGTCATGGAAGAAGGACGCGGAAAAAAAATTAAAGTAGTACGTTTCCGAGCGAAATCGAACTATCACCGCACCTACGGACACCGCCAACCTTTTACAAAAGTGAAGATCACAAAAATCGGGTAACACCCGGTTTTTGTTTTGCGCAATATAAATTTGATATATACTATGGGCATGCAAAACGAAACTCGCAGTTGCGCAAATTGTAAAGGGCAATTTATCATCGATACAGACGATTTTTCGTTTTACGAAAAAATGAAAGTTCCGGCACCAACATGGTGCCCTGACTGTCGCTTTCAGCGAAGGCTTCTTTTTAGAAATGAACGAACGTATTACCGAAGGCAGTGTGATTTATGTCAGAAGAATATTATATCGACATATTCGTCAGATGCGCCGTTTCCGGTATATTGCGTACATTGCTGGTACAGCGATGGTTGGGATGCGTATAAGTACGGCGTAGATTTTGATTTCAGTCGCCCGTTTTTTGAACAATTTAAAGAATTGATAATTAAAGTGCCTGCGCTTTCGATCATGAATGACGAAGGGGTAGCCAGTACGGGATGCGAATATTCGTACGATTGGTTTTATAGTAAAAATTCTTACTTAACTGTTTGCGGATGGCAAAACGAAAATGTTTTGTATAGTTACCATATCGAACATGTGAAGGATACGATGGATTCGATGCATATGCGTGAATCCGAGTTGTGTTACGGATGCTTAATGGGCTACAAGTTAAGCCGCTGCACGTATTGCGAAAATTGCCAAGAATCGCAAGACTGCCATTTGTCCCGTGATTTACAGGGATGTACTAGCTGTGTCATGTGTGTCGGACTGCGCAATAAAAGTTACTGTATAAAAAACAAGCAATATACGAAGGATGAATATAAAAAGGAAGTCGAGGCGATGAATTTAACAAGCCGGGAATCTGCCGAGCGTTACAAAAAAGAATTTGCTGAATTTGCCGTTCAGTTTCCGCGGCGATTCGCTTCAGTGTATAAATCAGTTGATACGACGGGTAATTTACTACTTAATTGCAAAAATTCACAGGAATGCTTTTTTGGACGTGACTATGAAAACTGCAAGCATATTGTTTTGGGTGACGGTGGGAAGGATGCACATGATCTTATTATGACCGGAAAAGCAGAGCTTGCCTATGATTGTGTCACCATAGATTATGGCTACCGAAGCAGTTTTACCGTCTACTGCATGCAATCAAAGTTTGTCGACTATTCATATTACACGACGTCTGCTGAAAACTGTTTTGGGTGTGTTGGACTTAAAAAGGGTTCGTATGCGATTTTCAATAAGCAGTATTCAAAAGATGAATACGAAGTTTTACGTACAAAGATTATCGAACATATGAAAAAGACCGGCGAATATGGGCAATTTTTCCCATACTGGGTAAGCCCGTTTGCCTATAACGAAACAGCTGCGCAAGAATGGCTGCCTTTGACTAAAGATGATGCATTGTCAAAAGGATACCGCTGGCGGGATCCTGAGGCAAAAAACTATGCCGTAACTCTTAAGTCGGAATCAGTTCCTGACAGTGTTTCTGAAATCCCCCAGAATATCGAATCTGAAGTTATTGGTTGCGCACATGCGGGAACATGCAACCATAAGTGCACCACCGCGTTTAAAATTGTTCCAGCCGAACTACAATTGTATAAACGCTTGAATATTCCGCTTCCGGTTGAATGCCCAAACTGTAGGCATGCCAAACGTTTTGCAAATGTACCTCCTCCAAGGTTGTGGAAACAAACCTGTATGTGTGATAAGTCTGGACATGAGCATGAAGGTTCTTGTGCAAACCAATTTGAAACTCCCTATGATCCAAACGGCACAGACATTGTGTACTGTGAAAAGTGCTATCAAAAAGAAGTAATTTAATTATTCAAGCGTTAAATGTTTTGGAATAAAAAAGTCCTTTGCTAGTTTTTTATGAAGTAATTGGGCCTTTTTCTTTTTACGTGAAATTTTTAAGCGCACCGGGTATTTAGCTTTAAATAACTCTTCGAATTCATGAATATCTTTTGATGAAAGTTTTTCGACTTTTTGGTAAAGATGTTCAATTCTTTTTACTAAACGATCGTCAAAAAATACTTCAATAATAAAATCGTCAAATACGTTAATATATGTATTGTCGGGCAATGCAATAATGTCATTGGTGTTGATCGAAATATGGGTATTTGCCCAGTTGCGTTTAAATTGTTGATCAAGTTTTGTGTTTCCCCGTGTCACAAAGTAACAATATTTATTTTTTTTGGGAAAGTTAATAAAAATATAACTTTCAATATTCTTACGTCCAATAACAAAAATTTCATGAGGATTCCACATGAACACCGGTATGTTAAACTGAATCCAGTCAGTTAAAAGGTTGTAGACATGCGCCCAATACATATCGCAGTCTAAAAGGCTGGGGAAACGATAGTTTATAGACTCTCCGTCTTGAAGTGAAAATAATGCTTCCGAGATGAGCTCTTTCTTTTTTTGAATTTCGAACAGGTCATAAACTTTTTGCAGCCATATACGACTTAAGAAGTACTTTGTAGCAACTTTTGCAACTGTCTCACTTTCTGTAAGTGATTTTAATGCAGCATAGACGGCCTGCTTAGTTGTGTTGGGGCGGATTTTGGAAATAAGCAATACTAAATCAGGCCCTTCGGTGTATGGGTTTTTTGCAAGTATTTCAATAATTAAATCCTCGATACTTTGTTTTTTGGATAAAAGCATAATACTTTTAGTCAAAAATAATTTGACTATGTAGAATAAAATAATAGCTATTTTGCATAGAATGTCAATAAATTATATTGTGCTGGTTATGCAAAAAAAATGGAAAAATTTAGCTCCCCATTTAATGCGCCAACGCGTGGTAATTGAAGGTACAACAGAGAAAATTGTTGAACCCGAAGCGATCGCTCAATACTTAGATACGCTTGCTGAATTTACTAAAATGGAAAAACTGTCTGGTCCCTATGTGTATTCAGCACATGAGATGGGATATGGCGCATGGATTCATTGGAAGACATCGGGCGGTGCATTTTACTCGTACCCGACAACTCCGCCTTTGTTTACAGTAGATTGCTATACATGCAAGCCATTTGATGCAGAAAAAGCCGCTGAATTTACTAAAGAATATTTTAAAGCAATAGAGTTGGTTTATAAAGAGGTTGAGGTATAATAACGCCATGAATGCTGAAACTCGAGCGTGTCAAAACTGCAAAACATCTTTTGTCATTGAACCCGACGATTTTGGGTTTTATGAAAAGATGCAGGTTCCCGCACCGACATGGTGTCCCGAGTGCCGTATGGTACGGCGTTTTGCAATGGTGAACATTTGGAGTTTATATAAACGCCCATGTTCAAAGTGCAATAAAAACATGGTTACTATCTATGCGCCGGAAAATCCCCATGACGCGTACTGCATGCAATGCTGGTGGGCGGATGATTGGGATGGTACAGAATACGGGATGGAATATGATCCCTCGCGCCCGTTTTTTGCACAATTAAAGGAGCTAGCAGAGAAAACTCCTTACCCTGGCCTTGAATCTGCCTACCTGACCAATATAAACAGTGATTATTGTAATTGTCTTGGGCATTGTAAAAACTGTTATCTTAGCTATTGGGCGGATTTTTGTGAAAATACTTTATACTCGACATTCCTTAATGGTCTTCGTGATTCGCTTGATTGTTATCGTATGAACGATAATGAATTATGCTATGAATGTGTAGGGATGAATAATTCATATCGTTGCACCTTTGACGAAGAGTGCGACAGCTGCACTGACGTTCATTTTTCGCGAGCCTGTTACAGTTGTTCAAACTGCATTGGCTGCATCAATATGCGTGGCGCAAGTTATTGCATATTCAATCAAAAATATTCAAAAGAAGAATACGATGCTAAGGTTGCCGAAATGCATTTAGACACTACGCAAGGCATAGAAA
>CAYZZD010000008.1:0-12233 GCA_964482675.1 uncultured Candidatus Saccharibacteria bacterium | reverse complement strand
ATACCATAAGACACATCAAATGAATCAAGAGAGGTAATAATACTTTTCTGCTTAAAATAATCAGACTTGTAATAGTCTTCCAAAAATTTCTTACTCTCCCAATAATTATCAGAAAACTCTTTACTAACAAGGTCAGTGTGATACCTTTTTTCTTTCCAATAAAAATAGTTCTCGTGATCTTTTCGGGCGGCCTGAAATGCTTTAGTGAAAGAACCCATATCTGTATAATCCTTACCACTATAAAACTTGTTATATCCTAAATAACTCGCAATAGACACTGCGGATATGATGACTCCCCTCTTTAGATACTTTAGAACTTTTTCTTTGGCAGAAAAATCGCGACCTCGTTTATTTTCAAAATTCGCACCAGAGGATTTGGGGAATTCGAAAGACATACGCTAGATATCCAACTGCGCCATTTTGGCATTGCTCTGGATAAAAGCCTTTCGAGGAGCAACTTCGCCGCCCATTAAAATATCAAACATGCGGTCCGCCTCGGCGGCATCATCAATCGTAACCTTTTTAAGTACACGTCGTTCGGGATCCATTGTTGTCTCCCATAGTTCTTCGGGGTTCATTTCACCAAGACCCTTATAGCGCTGCACATGTACCTTGTTTGTTTTTTTAGGTGATTCTTCTTCTGCGTCACTATCTTCACCAGTTTCATCCTCCTGAATTTCGGCGTCTTTGACTCCCCAACCTTTTAGGATTGATGCCTTTTCGTCGTCAGTAAAGGCGTAGGCAATCTCTTTGCCTTTTTTGATTTTATACAATGGAGGTTGCGCAATAAACATGTGACCTACCTCTATTACGGGGCGCAAAAATCGGTAAAACAATGTCAAAATCAATGTGCGAATGTGCGCACCGTCCACGTCGGCATCTGTCGCGATGATGATTTTATGGTAACGCAATTTCGAGATATCAAACGTCTCGCCGATCGATGTACCAAGTGCAATAATAAGCGACTTTACTTCGTTATTGGCCAAAATCTTATCAAGTCGCGCCTTTTCGACGTTCAAAATTTTACCACGAAGTGGCAAAATGGCCTGAATACGTCGGTCGCGCCCTTGCTTTCCTGATCCGCCCGCAGAGTCTCCCTCTACAATAAAGAGCTCGCCTTCTTCGGCTAATTTAGTCTGGCAGTCAGCAAGTTTGCCCAGAAGCGTAAAACCTTCGAGTGCACCTTTGCGCAAGATCGAGTCTTTTGCCGCCTTAGCAGCATTACGCGCGCGTAATGCCAACGCAGCCTTGTTAAGGATGATTTTCGCGTCATCAGGATTTTCTTCTAAAAACTGCGCAAAAGCTTCACCAAAAGTTGTTTCAACCGCACCGCGCGCTTCGGGATTTCCGAGTTTATCTTTTGTCTGTCCTTCAAACTGAATCTCAGGGCCCATCTTAAGCGAGACCACAGCGACCAATCCTTCAAGCACGTCATCACCTGTAATACCGCTGTCTGATTCTTTAAGGACTTTATTAGCTTTGTTGTAGTTATTTAATTGACGAGTTAGCGCAGTCTTAAAGCCAGTCACGTGCATACCACCTCCGGGGGTCGAAATGTTGTTTGCAAAACCAAGGATTTTGGTATTGATATCATCAACATACCGCAACGAGACTTCGATCAGCATCTCGCCATGTTCACGGGAAGTATAAAAAATATTTTTATGGATAGGCTTTTGGCCGATACTGTAATGCTCAACCAATGACTTGATTCCTCCCTCAAAGTAAAATGTCATTGATGGAACTGACAACATTTCGTCGTGCAGGTAATACACTTCATCAGCATCAAGTTTGCCATCGTATTCACGCGCATCAATCAAAGTAACGCGAAGGCGCGGCACCAAGTACGCCTGCTCGCGATAGTGCCCTACGATGCGTGGCCAGCTGTATTTTATTTCGTTAAAGATTTCAGGATCAGCCTTAAATGTAACAATAGTGCCATGCTTGTCAGACTTTCCGATTTTTTTTACCGCAGCTTTTGGCTTACCTCGTTCATACTGCTGAACATGGACACCTCCGTCGCGGTGCACCACGACTCGGGTGTTAGTCGAGAGCGCGTTTACAACCGACGCACCAACTCCGTGCAGACCGCCCGATACAACGTAGCCCTTGTCCTTACCGCCAAACTTTCCACCGGCGTGCAGTGTTGTCATGATCGTTTCAAGAGCTGAGACTTTTGTCTGCTTATGCAGATCAACCGGAATACCACGCCCATTATCGGCAACACGCACCGAACCATCTGGAAGCAGCGCTACTTCGATGTGGTCACAAAAACCCGCCATTGCTTCATCGCGCGAGTTATCAAAAATTTCTTTGATGAGATGGTGCAACCCGTCAGGACCGGTCGAACCGATGTACATACCAGGTCGTTTGCGCACAGGCTCAAGGCCTTCGAGCACCGAAATATCTTCGGCTGTATATGATCCTTCTGGTTTTTTTGGCATGGGGCGATTATATCACAATGCAGTTGTTTTTCCTACGATTTTTAAGCAAAAAAGAGAGATTTTCATGCGTCAAATAGCAGCGGCTAATCTTTGACTTTATGTAAATATATGTTATTATATTTTTAACCCGACTTGGTGGGATTCCGAGAAACGATCTTTTAAAATAAGTTATGAAAAAAGAAGAATCACATAAATTCCAGCAGTTTATGGCTGCGTGCGATAGAATTATATTTCCCGAACAAGCAGCAGAAGTATACATCCTTAATCGTAGAAATTTTCGAGGCAGAAATGCTATCGCTCAATACTTCCACGACCCAGTTGTTTATGATGGTCATATACGATTTGAAATTCTTAGATTGATACCCCATCTAATAGTGGCAAGTATCGCCTACTTTTTCCTCATTGTACCTATTGCAGGATATACCGACAGTCTAAAAAGAAGCTACCGCAGGAATTTTCTTTTCGTACTGCATCTTATTAAGCTCAATTTGAGAACATTGAAAAAGCAGTGTTACGAGATTAATAAATCGCATGCTGCTTTTACTGACAGCGGCGATATGAGCATTGCATTCACGGTGTGGCACGAAGTTAGGCATCGTGTGCAAATGCGCAGAGCATTTAAGTCAC
The DNA here is from genome assembly GCA_964482675.1 of uncultured Candidatus Saccharibacteria bacterium. Classification (GTDB taxonomy): domain Bacteria; phylum Patescibacteriota; class Minisyncoccia; order Phycocordibacterales; family UBA1006; genus CAYXKF01. The sequence goes on along the minus strand of CAYZZD010000008.1, from coordinate 9,165 downwards.
TGCTTCCAAAAGAAAAAAGCGAGCTGCTCTGTATCACCTTCAAATACAGTGTTGAGCAAATACTCCGCGATGACCTTAAGGATTCTGCATATGCCGAAAGTGAGTATCCTTTTGAGATCGATGCGAATTACATTGCCCACACCATGAGGGCATATTTTAGAAGAGAATATGGTGAACAATCCACTATAACGCTTGAGCAATTTATTGATTTCACTACACGAAACTATGAACTGATGGTTTGGGAAAATCCTGAGATTAACCTAGACACCTAACGACGAAGAGCGCGAAGAAATCGCGCTCTTTACTATTGCGCGAAATGTTTTTTTAAATACTCAATCGTCGCGCCAACTTTTTTATTTGGATTAAAAATATTATAAGGGTCGAAGATTTGTTTTGTCTTTTTAAACAATGCGATTATTTCGGGTGAAAATTGCAGGTGCAAAAAAGGAGTACGGATAATGCCATCGTTATGCTCGGCAGTGATCGATCCATCATACATCCTCACTAGTTCATATACCCGAGGCATTATTTCCAAAACCACATTCTTATTCTTTTTATCATGCATATCCATCAGTGGAATAATATGCAAATTACCATCACCAATATGTCCTGCAACAGTGTAGAGAAGATTATATGGTTCCAATATTACCTCGAGCTTGGGCAAAAATTCGGGAAAATGCTTAGGGTCAACAATGATGTCATCGATAAAGGGTGCCGTACGTGTACCGCTGCCCTGTTTTCCTTTTTTCGAGTGCTCGGTTAGTAGCTTAAAACTGTCATGACGGAATTCCCAATACTTCTGCGCATCAACCGCCGAATGAGTTATACGGTTTTTTACCGCCAACGCCGTGACTTCATCGCTTACGACCTTACATTTTTCTACTACCACCTCCTCTGTCTCACCAGCGAACTCGGCCATAAGGATTAATTTAGGCACACCATTCCAAAGGACCATCCATGCCTCGGGGATAAAACTCACAGCGAAACGCAGAGCGCCCCACACACCTTTATGGCGCAAAAAATCCTTAAAGAACCTCGTACCGATCGTAAATGTATTATCATCGTATACTTCGAATGTCTCGGGATCATGGGGCAAAATTGCATCTACTACCTGAGGCAATTTTTGAATGTCTTTTAAAAATGCAACTACCAAGCGTGAATGCATCATTGGCTTCGTGGAAACAAGCTTATAAGTTATCTCGGTAATAACACCCGTCGTCCCCTGTGCGCCAACGAATAGTTTCGTAAGATCAAAATATCCGTGCCCAACCTTGAATTTCGCAAGCGATTGCGACTGCAGCAATTCCCACAATAAATACCCTGATGCATTTTTGGATGTTGTCGGCTTTGCTGCCTTGATATCACTCCAATGTGATTCAACAAGCGTCCACATATCACGATATAAATCCCCCTCGCGGGTTGTCAAAAGTAATTTTTGTTGCAGTTCTTTATATTTGATCGGTCGTATTTCACAGAGTTCGCCGTTATCCAAGACCACCTGCAGTGCCATAACGAAATCTTTATTCTGTCCATACTTCAATGTTTTTTCACCTGCACCGTTATTTGCAACCATGCCTCCAACTGCGGCGATTTCGCGACTTGCCGGATAACAAGGCATCAGTAACCCTTTTTTCAGAGTCTCTTTTTCAAAGTCACGATACAACATACCTGGTTGTACCTGCGCAAATCCCCCATCCGCACTTTGGCGAATATCAATAAGTTTATTCATATATCGGGATACATCGACAATAACCGAATCATTAAGTGGCCCACCAGTCATGTCTGTTCCTGCGGCACGTATGGTTACCGAAAGAGTTGGATCATCCTTTTTACCTTCTGCGACAAAACGGACAATCGCCTGAATATCTGAAACGTGTTTCGGATACACGATGATTTTTGGAGTAACTTTAAAAAGACTCCAATCTACGCTATGAGTTGCGATATCGTCACGACTGATGCTAATGTCTCCTTCAATAAGGGGTTGTAAAAGTGCTTTAAGCTGAGCGGAATTATATACATTACCCATGATAGAAAAGCGCGATGCGCTCAAGGGCTACTTTCTTAACCGCCTCCATTGGTTCCTTCATGTATTTGTACGGCGCTAGTTCAGTATTGGTGGCAAGCGAATGTTCTAATGCATTTCGATATGCGACGCGGAGTTCGGTACTGACATGAATTAATGAGATACCCGCTTGAATCACCGCGCGGAAATCATCATCAGTTGAACCAGACCCGCCATGAAGGACTAAAGGAATTCCCACTGCGGCTTTTATCTGCCGGACTCGTTCAGGGTGCAATCGTGGTTTGCCTGTTTTAATAAGCCCATGCACATTGCCAACAGACGGTGCCAAGACATCTATTCCAGTTTGTTCAACGAAGGCCTTCGCATCTTCTGGTTTTGTCATCGTCGCTTCAGATACTCCTTCGGGCATAGAATCCTTAATGCTTGAACCGGCACCGATAAAACCGAGCTCTGCCTCCACAAGCGCATGAGAATTTTTGGTATTTTTAAAATCAACCACCTTTTTAGTCTCGAGGACATTTTCTTCGAAACTTTTATCCGCTTTGTCGATTATCACCATATCAAAATGCGCAGCAATTGCTTCATTGGCCCGGTCAGTAATATAGGTATGGTCACCATTCAAAAATACCGGATAGCCTTCCGAACGTAGCGTCTGAATAATAGCGACTGCTTCGGATACGCCAAATACATCACGTTCGTTTTCGGTCATACCGATTACAACTGGCACCAATTCTCCCACCGTCTGGGAGAATTCTTTTGCTGCATTTATTACACCCCACAGCATTTCGATTGTTGCAACATTAAAATGCCCTATGGCTTTTTTTCGTTCCTCATATTCGTGCAAATACTCTGTAAGCGTCTTCATATTCTTGCATTGTACTAAATACTGTCCGATTAAGAAAGAAGTTCACAATAATACTTTTTCAGGGTATAGTAGAGGCATGTTTGGATTACGAAAAAAGCCAATAGAATTTCTTTCGATCGGAGCAATGGTCGTAGACGACTTTATTTTTTTGCAGGACGCATCAGTGCACTGCCGCCTGAATCATGAAAACTGCGAATTGTGCATGCGTTTTGGAGACAAGATTCCTTACAAAGAACATCAGGTCCTTTATGCGGTCGGCAACGCCGCAAACGCTTCGGTTTCTGCAGCGCGACTTGGACTTCATAGTGCATTGGCAACCTATATCGGGATTGATGACTTAGGAGAAAAATCTGTCAAAAAATTACACAGCGAATCTGTTGCGACCGATTTTGTCGTACCCCAAGAACAAAAGATCACAAACTTGCACTACGTATTAAGCTACGAAGCGGATCGAACCATTCTGATCAAGCACGAAACCTATACGTACAACTTTGCAGATATCATAAAAAAGTTAAGCGGACGCACTCCAAAATGGATCTATTTTAGTTCGATCGCATCAGGAACCGAAGCGTATCATGATGCATTATTGGGATTTCTGGAAGCACATCCCGAAATTATGCTTACGTTCCAGCCCGGTACCTTCCAACTAAAAAAAGGTTTAGACGGACTGGCAGGATTCTACAAGCACAGTGCCGTATTGGTAGTGAATGTCGAAGAAGCCCAAGGCTTACTTAAGACCGACAATCGAGATTATGCATTTTTACTAAAAGGATTAGCAGCGGCCGGACCCAAGATAGTCTGTGTTACTGATGGACCAAGCGGGGCTACAATGTACGACTCACATACCAACGAAATGTACTTTATGCCTATTTACCCTGATCCGGCTCCGCCCAAAGAACGCACTGGCTGCGGAGATGCATTTGCTAGTACTTTTACTGCGTACTTAGCAATGGGTAAAACACCACTGGAAGCATTTACGCGCGCACCGATTAATCCCATGTCCGTCGTTCAACACATCGGAGCCCAAGAAGGACTCCTCACTGTTGCTGAAATCGAAAACCTCTTAGCAAAAGCACCTGCGGACTATACACCGAAACTACTTACACAGTAGTTTCGTGTTATACTATCTCTTGAAACTGCATTTTTAAATAACCAAAAACTACCCAATATGAGGAAACATATCCTATTGGTGCTGCATTGCAGCGCTTTTTTTGTTTTGTCGGCATCTGCCCAATGGACAGGACTACCCCTGCATACCCACATGATAACCGGTCACGAATTCGTTGCGGTTGATACGCAGTCATGCAACGTTTGGTATTCGTCTTTTTATCCATCAGATACGGTCGCAACCCTATACTGTTATAATTTTTGTGCCGATGAAGCGATCGACAGTATTACGGTGCCAGGAAAATTGCACTCAGTCACCCACGATTACAGTGGCAAGGTATGGTTTAGCATCGGGCAAAATAATCTAACAGTAATGTATACATGTTCCCCGACGCTTCACGACACTGCGGCCATTACCACTGCCCACGGAACGATAAATGACATAGTCGCTACCGATTCAGGAATAGTCTGCATTGGTGTTTTTGATTCTGTCGCCGGGCAATGTATTCGTAATGCATTTCGTATAACAACCAATAATACTATTACTGCGATAAGCAACGTACCGAATGATCTTTTATTCTGCGACAGGACATCAACCACCAGCTGGTTTATATGCGCCAATGGCAACTCGGAATGCTTATATGCACTAGCCGATACTAATAACATCGCCCAAGCAGTTTCAGTAACTTACGATGCTCAGTATGGCCCTGACTATGGTATCCGTTCAATGTATGAATTAAATGGTACCGTGTACGGTATTTTCCTTGGCACCGACAGTGTGCCGAGCGAAGAAAGTAGTACATTGCTACAATATAACCCTCCGGGTTGGATAATGCACAATCGTATGTGTGGTCGCTCGTTCTTAGCGTCATACAATGATACGTTAATCCTATACGGATCAGGAGTGCGTACCCATTTTTTTGACCCCAAATTTGTCGCCTATTTTTGGGACGGCCTGCAAATACAACCAATTCCTCTTACCATTACCTATGGATTTCCTGCATATCTTTGGAGTAAGGATGATACCATCTACGCAATCGGTAATTTTACCGGCGAATTAAATAGCGCTCTGTTTACCTATGGGCTGAAAATCTTTCGGGGTGCCATGCCAAGTGGCGTAAAAAATATCAGCGGCGATTCATTTATTGTTTCTCCGAACCCTAGCAGTACTGGTTTTCACTTATACAGCACGACGGACAAACCCTTTACATTTTTTCTGTATGACGTTTACGGATCGATAATTGCAACTAAAACGGTGACAAGCGGCGAAGAAATACCTACCCCTTATCCGCGGGGTATGTATTTTATCCGCACGGATAACACCACTGAATCCACTCACAAATTTATATTAAAATAATTTCACACAACCCATGCTTATAAAAATCCCCTCAGATTCTGTGGGGATTTTTTCATACACTAACGAAGGTATCCAGGAAATTTTGAAAAATCATTTGACACCTCGATCCCCTGTAAAGAATACATTTCGGCAAAAGAATTAGGATTTTTCTTCCATCCCGCCCGGGCCCCAGCGTATCCTGCGGATTGCACCGCAGTCATAACAGTCTCATTGTACTGGTAAAATGGATACGCGAGCGTCGCTATCCCATGTCCCAAATGTTCCTCGATCGTTTTCTTGCTTCCGGCAATCTCGTCAACCAAGCCTTCTGCATCTGCTTTGATAAGGTACGCATGTGTCTTTGTATGACTGCCAATTTCGATGCCCGCCTTATCAACTTCGATAACTTGATCCCAAGTCATAAATTTTTTATGCCCCAATACCAGCGTGTATACAAAAAATGTGCCGGTCATATTATATTTTTTCAATAGAGGGAACGCGTTCGCATACTGAGTATCCAAGGCATCATCAAACGTAAGAACAACTGTTTTATCAGGAATAGATCTACCCGACTTGATTGCATCAACGAATGAACCAAAAGTAATAGTAGTGTACCCATTATCGCGTAAATACTGTAACTGTTTTTCAAATGTCTCAGGTGTAACTTTAAAACGCTTTACCGAAGCACTGTCACTTGCGCCGATCGGGGCAATAGTATGATATACCAACACCGGCGTCTTATATATCTGTGTCAGGTCAGCCGGTACTTGATCTGATCTGACAACATCACTGCTTATAGATGTTGATGGAACCGGCAACGTACTCGTAGTAATTTTATTCGCGAATGATACGCGCGCGACGCTGACAATGATTATTGCCACGAAAAGGGCAACGCATATTCCAATACTAATTTTTTTTGGGGTCGACAACATAAAAGCCGCACCACTGTACCATATTTTTTTGACTGGCACACCTTATTTGTATAAAAAGCCTTTTTTGTTATACTCGGATCATGATTTTAATCACTCAATCCGAAGCAGGCTACGAACTCCTTGATTCGGGCGATGGAAAAAAACTTGAACGTTACGGTGAATTCGTACTTTCACGACCTGACCCGCAGGCCCTTTGGAAACCAAGCCAATCCGGTATCGAATGGAATAAGGCCGATGCGATTTTCCTGCGTCGCGGCAAAGAAGTCGAGTGGAAAAAGAAAAAGACACTTCCTAAAGAGTGGACTATGAGTTTGGGCGGTCTTACATTCGAAATCCGACCTACCAGTTTTAAGCATACCGGCTTATTTCCTGAACACCGACCCAGCTGGCAATGGATGGCAGAAAAAATAGCAACAGCAAAGCGACCGATAAAAGTATTAAACTTGTTCGGATACACTGGCGCAGCCAGCTTAGCATGTGCCAAAGCCGGCGCCGAAGTAACGCACGTAGACGGGTCAAAAATGGCAATTACCTGGGCGCGTAAAAACCAAGAACTTTCAAACCTTACCGATAAACCCATCCGCTGGATTCCCGATGATGCCATCTTATTTTTAAAACGTGAAATCAAGCGCGGGAATAAGTACGACGCGATCGTTATGGATCCGCCCGCATTTGGTCATGGCGCAAAAGGTGAGATTTGGAAAATTGAAGAACAGTTTCAGGAACTGATGGAATTATGCAAAAAAGTTTTAACTGAAAAACCATTGTTTGTATTGATCAACGGGTATGCATCAGGATATTCACCTATCGCCTATCAGAATAATTTACTCGAATTTACCAAGATATTTGGCGGTACTATCGAGACCGGCGAACTGACGATTGAAGAGTCAAAAACAAAGCGCCTGCTACCCTGCGGTATTTTTGCAAGATGGACATCATAACCCTTTTCTTACCTAGCCCGAATCCTTGACTAACACAGAACCTCGGTGTATTTTTTGTTACAAATAAAACAATCTTTATGTACAAAAATTTAATACAAACATTAGACTTTGATGATTTCAAGTCAGGTAGCTTTCAAGAAAGGAAAGCTTTCATCAATCACCTAACCGAAGAGTTCACAACTGTGGGATTTTTCCTGCTTAAAAACCATGGGATCCGCACATCAACACTGGAAACAGCAAATAAGGCCTCACGGGATTTTTTTGCTCTGCCGGAAGAGGTAAAAAAAGCTTACGAGAAACCTGAACTGGATCACCAGGTGGGCTTTACACCCTTTGGTATTGAAACCGCCATCGGCGCAACAGATGCGGATGCTAAAGAATTCTTTCAACTTGGAGATCGAGTTAAAGCCCCCTATGTTAATGAGATTCCTGCATTTACACCTACCTACACCACGCTTTTTGAAGAATTTCGTTATGTGTATCGCCAATTACTGAGCGCTGTTGCACTATCACTTGGCTTGCACGAAAGTTACTTCGACGCCAAAGAAGGAAACAGCATCGTGCGCGCCATTTTTTACCCGCCCCACGCCATACCAATAGTACGCGACGAAGACGTTGTAAAAGGCGGCAATGCAATTGGTATGTGCTCGGCAGCACATACCGACATCAATATGATAACGTTACTTCATGCAACAAAAGCTGGATTACAGCTGCTTGTTGAAGGAAAATGGATACCTATAACGATTGATCCGGATACCATTGTCGTAAATTGCGGCGATTTATTGGAACATCTCACCGCCGGATATTATAAATCTGGTAGCCATCGGGTGGTATGCGAGCCGAACACGCCGCGTTACTCGGTGCCATTCTTTGGGCATATTAAGCCCGAAGAGTCTATTGTCCCCCTTCAACAATTTACCAACTATGATAAAGCCAAATTCCCTCACACAACTGCCGGCGGTTTCCTTAATGAACGCCTTGCAGGAATCGGGCTAAAGAACACCTAACTTACAGTAATTAATTAAACAAGGCTTACTAAGCTCATACTAAATGGCCCTTCTAATAGAAGGGCCATTAATATACCGTCTGTACTTTAACAGTACAATTTGTCGAGACCCAATTCCCGTCAAATTCGGCAATTTCGTGACGTTGTCCATTAACGATGTAGTAGCGGTTTGTTGTTTGGGTATCATAAGTTGGCATTTGATTATCAATCATTTCATCAGGACAGACTTGCAGCAGCGTTGAGTTACCAGAAGTGGTTGTATAAGTAATAGAACGCCACCATGATGAACTTTCGGCCGGACTACGATTCGGAAGTGTGGTTTCGTACCCTCTCGTGTTTTCAACATTATTTTTATAGATGGTTCCAGTATAAAATCCACGGTGATAACCAACCAAAAAACCGGCAATAAAAGTAATCACTGCAAATATAAGGGTAAGTTCAATAGCAATCGGTCTCATATAAGAAAAGTTACAAGCACAAGCGCACTTGTATATGTGATGACGTAACGATCATTTAAAACTTACAGACACAAAACATATAAAAAACACCCTTACTTAAGGGTGTTTTTTATAGAAAGTTCTCATTGCGAGATGCTTACGCGCGCTGCACGTTTGCTGCGTTTGTCTTCATCTGTCCGTTAACATCCTTTTCTTCCACTTCGAAAGAAAGAACATCACCGACTTTCAAATCTTCAAAAGCAACACCAACAAGGGCGTCCTTATGAAAGAATAGGTCTTTTTCCATACCTTCAACGGCAATAAAGCCAAACGGCTTACCCTCGACAATGGTCTTGATAGTACCAGTCATAGTAGTTATGAGCTTAATTAAATAATATACAAAAATAGATGGAGAAAGCGACTGATTTCGTCAGTACCTTTGCAGAATTCAATTCTACCATAGTTTTTAAAAAAAATCAAAAGACGACCAATGCAGCTAACCAAAGTGCTCCCATAAT
>CAYZZD010000007.1:0-12374 GCA_964482675.1 uncultured Candidatus Saccharibacteria bacterium | reverse complement strand
CAGGAACATTAACGATTACCAACGGTACGCTCGATACGACGGCCTCGAACTATACATTGAATGCGGGTAAGATTAGTTTGGCTACGTCAGGCTCGACACGTGTGCTTACGGCAAATGCATCAACAATAAACCTTACGGCGACCTCGGGTCTCTTGTTTTCGCGTTCCGCGTCGGCAGTATTTAACGCGGGTACTTCAACGGTAGCTTTGACGGGTAACGGGGATGCCACATTTAATAGTGGTACGGCAACAACATTTTATAATGTAACTTCGTCTGGAACCGGTACCAAAACGCTTGGACTTGCGCTTACCTTGTCGGCTGCTGGAACGTTGTCGATCACGAATGGCACATTCAGTACGGGTGCTTCAAACCTCGCGCTTTCGGTCGGTCACATTGATCTGCAATCAGGCGGAACGCTTACCTTGAATACATCCACGATGTCGCTTACCGCAACGGACGGCGACCCCGTACTTTCAACCGCGGGAACCTTTTCGAACACCGCGTTCACGGTTAACTATAATGGTATTAATGCATCGGGGGATACCATCATTGGAAGCGGTATTCCGTACTACAACCTGACGTTGAACCGCAGCGGCGAAGTGTACGTACTTGAAGGACCGACAACAGTAAGTGCCGCCGGAACGTTGACGGTGTCTGCCGGAACGTTAGATACGACAACCTCAAACTATGCTCTGTCGGCCGGAAAGATTTCTACTGCAAATACTTCCGCAGCAATTTTGACATTTAACGGATCTACCGTTTCAGTTACCGCAACGTCTGGAACGGTATTTCCCAAGAGTAGTGGTTCTGTATTTAATGTGGGAACATCGACCGTTGATTTTACGGGCAATGGTGACATTGCTCTTACTGGTAGTGCAGCCGTATCGTTCTACAACTTGAAAATTTCAGGAACGGGAACTAAATCAATGGCCGTTGCAACGACGGTTACGAATGTTCTTAGTGTTACTGCAGGAACGCTTACCACTACGGCTTCGAACTTTGCGCTGACGATTGGCAACCTTGATCTGCAATCAGGGGGAACCCTTACCTTGAATGCGTCGGCTCTTACCCTGACGGGAACAGATGGTGACCCGGTAGATACTATTACGGGGACGCTTAACACTGGAACTTCTACAATTGTATATAACGGCAACAACAGCAGCGGAAACACGATTGTTTCCAAGGATATTTTGTATTACAACCTGACAATCAATAACTCGGCGGAAACGTATGAGCTTGAAGGAGCAACCACGGTCAGTACCGCAGGTACGCTGACCATAACAGCCGGAACACTTACCACTACGGCATCGAACTATACGCTTTCAGTTGGAAAAATTATTACCGCAAACAGTGCCACGGCAATTTTGACATTGAATGGTTCTACGTTGAATTTTACTGCAACATCAGGAACATTGTTTAATCGTGGTAGCGGATCGATTTTTAACACGGGGACTTCGACAGTTGTAGTTGCAGGTGATGGAGACGAAACCATTTTGGCCACTGCAACAACGTTTTACAATCTGACCATTGCAAGTACGGGAACTAAATCACTCGGGGCTAGTCTTACTGTTTCAAATACGTTATCGGTAACCAGCGGTACACTGACAACGGTGACAAACTTGGCAGTTACCGCAGGTACGTTGTCTATAGGTTCCGGAGGTACGTTTTTAGCTAATGCTTCCGCTGTTACTCTGAACGGAACTTCTGGTACGCCGCTTTCTAATGCGGGTACTTTCAATGCCGGAACATCAACGGTTAACTATACGGGAAACAATGCGGGCGGGAACACAACGATCGACATGCATGTGACGTATTACAACCTTACTCTTAACAATGCATCGGAAACCTTTGTCCCAGAGGGTAACTTTGTGGTAAGTGCTTCGGGTACGCTAACGGTTGCGGCGGGCACCTTTGATACTACGGGATCAAACTATTCTTTAAGTACTGGAAAGATGGTCATCGCGAACTTGGCAAGTGCTATTGCTACTTTAAACGCCTCGACCGTTACATTAACTGCAACTTCAGGTATTTTACTTACCAAGGGTGGTAACGGGGTGTTCACAGCAGGAACATCGACCGTGATTCTAGGGGGTGATGGTGATGCAACCGTGAACAGCGGTGTTACTGCATTTTATAACGTAACCTCGTCTGGTACGGGAACCAAAACAATCGCAACGAACTTTTCGGTGACAAATAATCTTGTGATTTCAAATGGAACGTTCTCAACTGCGGGAAGTGTTGCTCTTCCGGCGGGGACGTTGGACGTTCAGTCAGGTGGTACCCTTACATTGGGTTCGTCGGTGGTAACTATTTCAGGTACGAACGGAAACCCATTTTCTTCAACAGGAACGATTAATATCGGAACCTCAACGTTCACGTTTACGGGAAACAACGCTTCGGGGAACACGATTATCCATAGTGGGGTGACCTATTACAACCTTACCATCAATAACTCAGCGGAAACATACGTATTGGAAGGCGCGACAACGGTAGATACGGCAGCTACGCTTACTATTACTAACGGTACCCTTGATACTACGTCAAGTAACTACCAACTTACATTTGGAAAATTGGTTATTGCATCGGCATCAACGGCGATCTTCAACATGAATGATTCATTGATCGTCGCCACAAGTACTGGTACGGCGATTTCAAAGGGAACACTGGGTGTTATGAACCCTGGAACATCAGAAGTACAGCTTACCGGTGCTGGAAACACGAACCTCAACGGAACATACTATGACTTGGTCGTTGCCGGGTCTGGTACAAAAAATACTGGCGCTACGGGCGCCACCGTGAATCATGATCTGACGATCGCGAGCGGTATTTGGAATGGAACGACATCGACCATCACTGGTTCGGGTACTAACACCATCCATGTGCAGAGCGGTGCAGTGTTGCAAATCGGCGCCACCACGTTTGGTGCCGTGGTGGCTAGCTTTGAGACGCGCGACATGCAGGCCGGTTCGACGGTTGAATATTTGGGTGGTACGCAGACAGTTGATAGTACGATTACGTATGCGGGTCTTAAACTCACTAATGCGGGAACGAAATCATTAAACGGCATTACAACCGCTACGGAAACGATAAATATCAACACGGGAGCTACACTCACAACAACGGCCTCAAATTACGCATTGAACGCTGGCAGTATCATCATTGACAATACTTCAACGCTGACGGCAAACGCTGCCACGATTACAATTTCAGACAACTGGACGAACAGCGGTACATTCACACAGGGAACCTCAACGGTTGTCTTCAATACATCAAATACCGCGACAATTACGGGAACAACGACTTTTTATAATTTGACTATTAGTAGTGCAATCGCTAAGGAGGTGAATTTTGCAACCACCGGTACTCCAATATTTCATGTAACGCATACATTTAATGCATCAGGGGCAAGTGGTCAGCGATTAAAATTGTATTCTGATTCAGTGGGTACTCAGTGGCAATTCCATCCAACAGGAACCGCAATCGTTGACTATGTAGATGTGCGTGACGGTGGTTGTCAGTCAGGAGCGATTTTAATAACGCCAACCAATAGCATTACTTCAGGAAATAACGATTCATGTTGGATGTTTGCATCTGTTCTAAGTTTTTCAATTTCAGATAATAGTATTGGATTCGGGAATTTATCGGCATCGGGCTCACGATATGCAACAGGTGATACAAACGGTAGCACTTCGGAAACTGAAGCACACACGATTTCTGTTACGACGAATGCATCTTCAGGATACACGCTCAATGTACGTGGTGCGACGTTACTGTCGGGGCTTCATGCTATAAATGCTATCGGCGGAATAAATACTATGCCACTACCCGGTAGCGAACAATTTGGTCTGCGAATGACCGCATCAGGAGGTTCGGGCACGGTATCATCGCCCTATGGCGCATCCGGGTTTGCCTATGATGCCACTGCAACTAATCAAAGTGAGGTTGCGTCAGCAACAACAGGCGATAGTGTAACTACTACGTATTCGGTGCGGTATGTTGCTAACGCTGCAGCTGATACTGAGGCAGGAGACTATGTAACGAATCTGATTTATACGATTACGGCAAACTTTTAATTTGTTCACGTGTTATCCCCAAAAAAAAGATGACAGCAGTGTGTAAAGTCGGTATGCTATAGGTATTAGGCGTGCCGTGCATGCGCCCCGTAAAAATATATGATCAACTCAATGATTCGAAAAATTTCTGTACTTGCGGTTTTCGTAAGTTTTCTCTTTGCTCCATTTTCTTTCGTATCCGCAGCTTCACTAACGTCGCTTTCTGATACGATGTCGACAGTGAAAAAAAACACTGCGGCGAACCACGATATTACATTTACAACCCCTACGGGCATTACTTCAGGGCAAACGATGGTGCTTACTTTCCAGTCTGATTATTCTATTCCTGCGCTTCTCGATGATACTGATATTGACCTTTTGGATGATGGTGCGCAGTTGCCGTTAGCGGCATCACCATCAGGATCAACATGGGGGGTTGTGCGTACATCTTCGACTGTAATTACTTTTACCAATGGTACGACTGCGGTTGGCGCCGGGTCAGTTGTTCGCATTAAGATCGGTACTAATGCAACAGATGGTACGACGGGTACTCATCAAATTACTAACCCAACCAGTGCGGGTAGCTATACCTTAACGATCGGCGGCGGTACGTTTGCAGATTCAGGAACGATTACTTCAATTATTGTTGACGACGACGTTGTGTCAGTTTCAGCAACAGTAGGACAGAGTCTGACGTTTAGTATTTCTGACAATTCGATTGGCTTTGGTACACTGTCGACTTCTGCTGCACGATATGCGACAGGGGACACCAATGGTAGCGGATCGGACGGTGTGGCGCATACGCTCGCGGTTGCTACGAATGGTACCTCGGGATATACCATTACCGTGCAAGGTGCAACTTTGACCTCGGGATTAAATTCTATTACTGCAAACGGATCAACTCCAGCCGCATCGTCGACTGGTACGGAACAGTTTGGTATGTATGCGACCGCGTCTGGTGGTACTGGGGCAAGTATTGATGCTACCTATAGTGACGATGCGACCCCGGGTTTTGGTTATGATGGTACTGCAAGTACAGCAGCAACATTTGCAACAGGTTCAAGTGCAACAGGTACGACCACCTATTCGGTGCATTATATTTCTAATATTGCGCCTACAACCGAAGCCGGTAGTTATACTGCATCGCTTACCTACGTAGCAACGGCAAACTTTTAGGTATCCATGATCATGCGTGGTTTTCATATCCAATACATCAAGAGAGTCACCATGCTCGTTTTTGGCGCCATGCTTTTTCTGGCATTGCCTGCCCAAGCGCTTACGACTTCAAGTAAAATTGAAGTTGCGGGTGATCCTGGAACGGTGGTTACATCAGATATTCTCGTATATAACGATCAGGATGCACCTGCAACATTTTATTTTTCAACTGCAAACTTTGAGGCACAGGGTGAATCTGGAACGCCAAATTTTGTTGAAGGAGCAAGTGGCTTAGCTTTATGGATACAAGTTCCAACATCAGTTACGCTTGCCCCTGGTGAGCAGCAGTTGGTGCATGTTGTGATACCAGTACCCGCAGATGCCCATCCAGGAGGATACTTTGCTGGAATCTTTTTAAGCACTACGGCACCGCAGGCGCAAGACAGCGGCCAAGTTTCTATTGGATATAAAGTAGGCACCTTAGTGCTATTACGCGTTAACGGTGCGATTGCCGAGGGTGCGACACTACTTGACTTTAAACCAGAAAAAACATTTTACACTTCGCTACCAGTACATTTTACCTATCGCTTTCAGAACGGGGGAAATGATCGCGTAAGTCCGGTGGGCACTATTGCCGTGCGAAACATGCTTGGTATCCCGTCCCGAACACTGGATGCTAACCCAGGATCAGGAAATGTGTTACCCATGGGTACTATTCGTAAATTTGATATTCCCTGGGACAATAAAAAACATGCTCAAGATGCAGTTGTATCCGTAAATGGTTTTTTTGCCTCAGCCGCATATCAATGGAAGCATTTTGCTCTAGGCCGTTATAGTGCATTGTTATCTATACAGTATGGAGAGTCAAAAAACGAAGTTACTGCACATACGGCGGTATACGTACTCCCGTGGCAATTATTGATAGTAATACTCGTTGCAGTAACGATACTATTTACCTTGCTTCGATTCATGCTTCGTAAATATAATGCATGGGTTATTGAGCAAGCACGCCGATCTTTAATGCAGTCTGTATCAAATGAAACTGCAGAGCGCAAATAATGTATGAAATCGGTGTTCTTTTTCCTAACGCTTATCTTTGTAGGCGCTTTTGTTTGCGTCCATCCTGTTGCAGCTATTCTGGATCAGTATAATCTTTCTATATCTGCCCAAGTGGGCTCCAGCGGCGGTGGCGGTGGCGGCGGCGGGGGAGGTGGTGATTCTTCGGGTAATGCTACGGTGCATTTTTCTGGTCGTGCATATCCGTTTTCAAAAGTTACCATTTTGAAAAATGGACAGGTGGCCATAACCACTATCAGTGGACCTGACGCCCATTTTGACGTAGCGCTTTCAAATCTTACGGCACATAATTATACATTTGCGGTGTATAGTACCGACCAAAACGGTCGCAATTCGGAAAGCATTTCTTTTCCTATTATGGTGACGCAGAACGTGACTACGGACATCTCGGGTATATTTTTATCGCCAACGATCGCAGTCGATAAGGCATCAGTAAAACAGGGCGACAATCTGACAATCTTTGGACAAAGTGTTCCTAACGAAAGCGTTGTCATTTCAGTGCACTCGGCAGTCGAAACTTTTCATACAATTTCGACTGATACCTCGGGTGCGTATCTTCTTACGTTGGATACCTCACCGCTAGAAATAGGTATGCACGAAACAAAATCAAAAACCGTGCTACCAACCGAAGTAAGTCCTTATGGTAAGATTGCACGGTTTACCGTTGGCGCAGAAACATTGCCTATGGATAACTGTACCGCGTTAATAGGAGACCTGAACTGTGATACTCGAGTGAATATCGTCGACTTTTCGATCATGGCATACTGGTATGGCAAGACAACGATGCCTGCGGCGATTGATCTTAATCATGACGGTCGGGTAACGATAGTCGACTTTTCGATCATGGCTTATTATTGGACAGGATAAACATATGAAATCATTTATCTCTCTGCGATCAAGAACTGTGCATGCGCTGATCATAGCGCTCGTCGTGTTCGTTGCGCACACCGCACAAGCATCAGAACTCTATTTTCAATCCAATACGCAATTAGTACATATCGGGCAAGAATTTGCGCTGGATGTCATGTTGGATCCACAGGGGCAAAATATTAATGCGCTTGGCCTTCATGTTACGTTTCCTGATAACTTTATTTTTGTGAAGGCGATTGATGGAACTTCGGTAATTCCTGTATGGCTTGAACGCGCTCATTTATCGGATGGTTCGGTGGCACTTTCCGGCATTATTCCTGGAGGTTTTGCTGGGCTTATTGATCCTCAGAATCCCAAAGAAAGTCATCCAGGGCAAATTGTACGCTTGATCTTTAAGGCGACCACCTCGGGTTCAGGTTTGTTTTCGATTGCAGAGCCGGAAGTGCTTGCTAATGACGGTTCAGCGACTGCTACTAAGGTGGTGGTTACCGCATTTCCGGTTCGCGCAGATACAAAAAATGTTTCAGGTCAGTACGCTGTAATAGATGTCCGCGCGCCACTAGATTTTACGCCGATCATTGTTAGCGATAAAAATCTTTTTGACGGTCATTTGGCCGTAGTGTTTGATGCACAAGATGAAGATTCTGGTGTAGACTATTTTGCGGTTAAAGAGGATTTATTGCCGTGGCGCAAAGCAGCTAGTCCATATAAGCTGCGACAACCGTTCATTGCGTTTGGTGTTTCGGTCAAAGCAGTTGATCATGCTGGAAATCAAACCATAGGTCACGTGCGACTTCCTTTAAAAATACGGTTACGTTCATATATAATTATCGGAATTATTGCAATCAGTATTGCCTATGCGATAATACGAATTATAGCCAAGCGCCATGCATAATTTCATTGCTTCAGTTTTGAAAAAAAATATTCTTCTTGCTGCAAGTGCTGTACTGTTTTTCATGTTGCCCTTCGCTGCTCATGCGGCTTCTTTGGGATTTTCACCATCGACTGGCTCCTTTGAAGTCGGGAAGACATTTACGGTATCAGTTGTTGCTTCAAGTACCGATGCTTCAGTGAATGCATTTTCGGGAACACTGCGTTATCCGCGAGAGATGCTGGAATATGTATCAATTACCAAATCAAACTCGATCGTAGATCAATGGCTCCCCCCTGGCACCGCCGGTCCAACAGTGCGGACATCCGACGGTGTAATTAATTTTGAAGGTGTTGCGATTGGAGGTTTCCAGGGAAATAGCGGTGAACTTTTTAAAGTAACTTTTAAGGTTAAAAAAACAGGTACTGCCGAACTGGCATTTACGAGCGGTGCGGTGCTTGCTAATGATGGTACTGGTAGTGATGTCTTGCGTACTTATGGTACGGGTAGCTATACATTAAAACCTGCAGTGATTCCAGCCCCTAAGCCAATTGTTGCTGAGCCTGTTGTCACCGAGACACCTGCTGCACCAGAAGAAGTGTTTACAGTTCCTGTAGTGCAAGTGCCTACTGGTCCATCACCAACCGAAGTCGCTTTCCAGCAATTGGCAGCACAAATGACAATGTTGATCTCGTTTACCAAGTTTGCCTTGATCGCAATCATCGTCCTTACTATCGCATTGATATTCCTTTCGATCTACGTTATCCACTTGGCGATATGGGTTAAAAAACATGCTCATCCGCCGCATGACCATTAAGCAAAAAAGTCCCGCCTAGGCGGGACTTCTTAATTGCACGTTACATAATCCGCTTTTCGACCACGTTCCAATTTACTTGGGCAAGATAGTCTTCGATGTACGAGACTTTGCCGCTTGGCAGGTAATCTTTTACATATGAATGTTCCCACATGTCGATACCAAAGATGAACTGGCAGCTGTTTAAATGGCCTAAATGTTGCTCATCTACCCAGACATTCATAAGCAGATCGCGCTCGGCGTCAAAATATAATACCGCCCATCCGATACCTCGAGTTTTTGCCAAAATCTTAAATGCTGCAAGCCAGTGGTCAAAAGATCCCCATTGTTTTTTTATTTTTGATTCCAAAATGCCTCCAGCCGTAATGGTGGTGGGACCATGCTCTAATTGCTCGAAGTAATATTCGTGATTCTTGATTCCGTTGTATTCGAAACTGAATCGGCGTGATAATTCGCCTAATTCGTACGCGTATTTTTCAGCGTCTTTACTTAATTCTTCGATGTGCGCAAGTGCGAGGTTAGCGTGTTTAACGTACCCAGTGTAAAGCTTTAAGTGTTCAGCCATAGTTTCAGACGAGATACCTTTCAGTTCAGCGGGGAATGAGAATGTTTTTTCTGTGATCATAAGGCAGATGTGTAATTATCCGATAATAATGCATTGTAGCATAAAATGGGGTATACTCGCGCCATATGAAAAAAAGCATTATTACCATTAATGGCAAGAATGGAAGCGGAAAAAGTAGCGCTGGAAAGCGCATAGCCGCATCGTTAGGCTATACGCATAAATCATCGGGGGACTTTCAGCGTGCAGGAGCATTGCGTCATGGAATGGGAATTGCGGAATATATGGTATATGCTGAAACTCATCCCGAAGCAGATCAAGAAACTGATCAAATGGTCAGAGATTGTGGGAACGATGAAAAATTAGTGCTCGATTCACGCTTGGGATTTTTCTGGATTCCTGATTCGTTTAAGGTGTATCTTGACCTGGATCCTGATATTGCTGTTGATCGCATATTGGAAAGTATGAAAAATGACCCACTGCGTTCTCGAAGCGAAGACCGTATCGATACACCCGAAGAATTGAAAGCAAAAATCATTAGTCGACTTGAGCGGGATACTCAACGTTATAAAAATTTATATAATGTTGATATGAGTGACATGTCGCACTATGATCTCGTCATTGATACTGGGCTTCCAGAAAATAACCTCGATGCTGTCGTTAGTAAAATTATCATTGCATATAAAGAATGGCTCGCGTCATAAATACAACTTACGTCATTTTTGGTTCGCTCATTGCTCTTTTCATCCTTACCGTAATCGCAATCATTATCGCTTTTGGCATGCATCGTACGCTGATCAATGACGACACCCTTCAAGTGTCGTTTTTTGATATCGGGCAAGGGGATTCGATTTTTATCCAGGCTCCCAATGGCACACAAGTACTTATCGATGGTGGGCCCGACGCGACGGTATTACGACAGCTTCGGCTTGGTATGCCTTTATTCGACAAATCTATAGACTTGGTTATTGCGACACATCCTGACAGCGATCATATCGCTGGACTCGTTGATGTGCTGAAGGATTATAAGGTTATGCGTTTTATACGACCCGCTGAAGTTAAGGGTGACTCTACGGCATGGACTCATTTGATTGACGAGCTTGATACTGAAGAAACAATATCGGCTCTTGCGGGCATGCGTATTATCTTGGATGATAGCCGTCAGATATATATGGATATTTTGCATCCCATGGTCGAATCGCACTACGGGGATACAAATCCATATTCCATAGTCGCACGATTAGTATATGGCAACACTTCATTTTTACTGACGGGTGATGCAACCCGTGAAGTCGAGCATCAACTGGTAAGTGAATACAACTTTGAAGTTTTAGATACAGATGTGCTTAAGTTGGGGCACCATGGATCCAAGACCTCAAGCTCGGTTGAATTTTTGCGTGCAGTTTCGCCAAGGGTGGCAATTATTTCGGCGGGAAAAGGGAATAAATATGGACACCCGGCACCCGAGATTCTTGCATTTTTGAATGCATTGCAAATTCCATATCTTTCGACGCAAACCCAAGGGACGATAATTTATGCATCAGACGGGAAAAACCTCATACGGGTTAAGTAAAATAAGGATTTTTCCCTATGACGTAAAGTAACCTTTGGTTATTTGACATTTAGAGGGCCTTGATATAGTATAACGCCGTAGCTCGATTGAGAGCTTTTTTCTATGACACGTTCACTCTATAAAGGCCCATACATTCTTGCGCGTCTTTTGAAGAAGATCGCAGGCAAAAAACCCTTGGAAGCTGGGGTTATTAAGACGTGGTATCGCGCATGTCAGATCAGTCCGGAAATGGTTGGTTTTACGTTCGGCGTATACAACGGAAAAAAGCACATTCCGGTATTAGTTACTGAAGATATGATCGGTCACCGTTTGGGCGAATTTGCTCCAACAAAGACCTTCCACCGACATGGAGGTAAAATGCAGAAAGATATTGACCAGAAAGCCAAAGAGGCAGATATTGCAGCCGCTAAGGCAGCCAAGGCTGCAACAAGCGATGCCGCAGGAGCAAAGGCAGCTAAAAAATAATCTATGGAAGCTTTTCTTAAAAACTACCGTCAGTCTCCACGCAAAGTTCGCGTCGTTGCAAATACCGTTAAAGGGAAGCGTGTTCCTGATGCACTCACTGCATTGCAGTTTACCGTTAAGCGTGCAAGTGATCCATTGATCAAATTGATTCAATCAGCTGCTGCGAACGCGTCACATAATAATGGTGTTCCTGTTGATATGCTTGTCATCAAGTCGTTGACTGTTAATAAGGGTATCGTTCTAAAACGCATCATGCCTCGTGCACGCGGATCAGCATCACGCATCAATAAGCGCAGCTCTCAAGTACACGTAGTGCTTGCTGATGTTCGCGAACAAGCTGGAACTAAAACAAAGACTGTAAAAACAAAGACCGTAAAAGCTCCCGCACCGTCGAAAACCGAGGGGGTGAAGAAAGCCGCACCGAAGCGAGCTAAGAAAGCAACCAAGTAATTTATGTCAAAAATCGTCCATCCATACGCAGCGCGCCTTATTATCCTTCGTGATTGGAAATCACGCTGGTTTGCAAAGGGCAAAAAATACAATGATCTTTTGAAAGGCGATGTCCTTTTGCGTGAGTATCTTGAAAAGAAGCTTCGCGCAAGCTATGTTGCGGATATTGAATTCGAACGCAATCAAAAATCAACTCGTATCCTCATTAAAACATCACGACCAGGTATGATTATTGGCCGTTCTGGGGACGGTGCGAATGCGTTAAAGAAAGATATTCTTGCATTCATGAAGAAGCACTCGATTGCGATTCCTCAGGACCTAAAGATCGATATTTTGGATGTTCCGGAACCAGAATCAAATGCACAAATCGTGGCACACATGATCGCTGAAGCTCTTGAAAAGCGTATGCCATTTCGTCCTGTTATGAAGCAGACTGCAGAAAAGGTTATGGCTGTTCGCGGTGTGAAAGGAGTAAAATTGTACAT
>CAYZZD010000006.1:0-12583 GCA_964482675.1 uncultured Candidatus Saccharibacteria bacterium | reverse complement strand
CATTGAGCACTATGCTTCGAAACAGAACCTATATTGGCGAAGGGCACTATGGCGCATCATATGCAGTAGTTCCTGAAAATCCCCTTAAAAAGGATGCTTACAGAAAGGTTAAAAAGACAAGTCGCAAAATCAGGCCAGAAGAAGAATGGATCAAAATTGCTACCCCAAAAATTATTGACGAGGACTTATTCATTCGGGCCGGCGAGAATTTGAAGAAAAATTTTGAGTTGAGTGCTCGGAATAAGAAAAATGATTATCTGCTTGGTGGGAAAATTTATTGCCCATGTGGCCAGCGCCGATGTGGAGAGGGTCCGCAAAAAGGGAAACATTTGTACTATCGATGCAATGATCGTGTATTCAGCTTTCCGTTGCCTCGAACATGTTACGAAAAAGGGATCAACGCAAGAATTGCCGATAAGTTGGTGTGGAATAAAATCGCAGGTTTGATGAGTTCGCCGGAGCTAATGATAAAGCAGGTAGAACGTTGGATGAATAATCAACGAACTAAACCCCTGACACAAGCTACTGATTTAGAAAGTATTGAAAAAGAGGTTCGAAAATTAAAGGATCAAGAAGATCGTTATAACAAGGCGTATGGGGCGGGCGTATTTACCATTGAAAAACTAAAAGAATACACAGCTCCGATTAATGAAAAGATTGCTTCGCTCAATTCTCAAGTTGTCAAGGCAAAACAAGAAATGCGATCAGTAAACATCGCTTCATTGCCTGGCAAAAGCGAAATTGAAGCATTTGCCCAAAGATCACTTGAAGCCCTTAAAAACTTGAATTTTGAGGCAAAAAGGGGCATAATCACCAACATATTGGAAAAAGTCGTTGCCACACAAGAAACATTACAAGTATGCGGATATATACCGATAACAACTCAAAACTATGTCGAGTACTTCACTAGCGATCGGTATCGTGGGCCTGCCCAATGTTGGCAAATCAACTTTTTTTAACGCACTTACAAAAAACGCAGTTCCCGCTGCGAACTATCCCTTTTGCACCATTGATCCAGCTGTGGGTATCGTTGCGGTACCCGATGAACGACTTGAAATACTGGCCAAATTTACTGGTTCAAAAAAAATCATTCCTGCCGCGATCGAGTTCGTCGACATTGCTGGCTTAGTAGAAGGTGCTGCGTCGGGCCAGGGGTTGGGCAATCAATTTTTGTCACATATTCGTGAGACTGACGCTATTTTGGAAATGGTGCGCATTTTTCCCATTACTGGTTCAGGTGATGACATTACGCATGTATATGGGACAGTTGATCCTTTGCGCGACATAGGGGTCATCAATATGGAGTTGATGCTGGCTGATTTACAGACTGTTGATAAGCGTCTTGCAAATATCGGTCGTGATGCAAAGCGGGGAGACAAAGACGCCGTGCTTGAATTCGGTCTTCTTGAACGCTTAAAAACGGCATTAGAGGCAGGTAGGATGGCAAATACGGTTATCCCAACCGACGAAGAAGTGAAAGCGTATAAACAGCTAAATCTGCTTACTACCAAGAAGTTCATTTACGGTTTGAACAAGCGCTCGGGTGTTGATAACTTGGACAAGACGGATGCGGTAAAATTTAGTGAGTTGACCAAGGCGATCGAAGCGATGGGTTCACAGTGGGTGGTTATCGATGCGAAGCTTGAAGACGAACTGAAAGAATTCGAAGGTGCCGAGAAGGATGCATTTCGCGAGACCTATGGCGAGCACGAAGACGGTGTGCGAGATCTGATAAAAGCTTGCTACAAACTGCTTGATCTTGAAACCTATCTAACAACCGGCCCCGAGGAAACCCGCGCTTGGACTATTGCAAAAAATTCGACAGCGCCTGTCGCTGCAGCTGCCATACATACCGATTTTCAAAACAAATTTATCCGCGCCGAAGTAGTATTTTGGCAAGACCTTATTGATGCCGGTAGTTATGGCGAAGCGCGCGCAAGAGGAAAAGTGCGCATCGAAGGGAAAGAATACATTGTTAAAGATGGCGATGTAATCGAATTTCGTATTTAATAGTATGATCGCTGCGACAAAACAATATGTTGCAGTGCGGGCGGTCATCGTCAAAGATGGAAAAATCCTGCTGATCCGTGAATCACAAAAATATGCAAGCGGAACGAATAAGGGAAAATATGATTTTCCCGGAGGCAAACTAAAAGCTGGCGAATCACTTATTGATGCAATAGTTCGCGAGGTGTCCGAAGAAGTTGGATTGCAGGTAAAGATCGGTAATCCTTTTTATGCTGGCGAGTGGAGTCCTGTCGTTGCTGGAGAAGTATCGCATATTGTCGGAATATTTTTTCTTTGTGAGGCGTTATCTGCGCGGGTAATGTTAAGCGATGATCATGATGAGTACCTGTGGATCACACCGAAAGATGCGCAGAACCTTGCCCTTATCGATGAAAATGCAAATGCGATTGAGGTACTTTTAGAGCAAAAATTAGTGTAATTGAGTGAAATATAAATTTTGACATATTGCAAAAGGTGTGTAATATAAATTTGAAACCAAATTTAGTTAATAAAAACGTGAGAAGTTATGAGTACTCGAACAACCATGATCCAATCGTTAATTGGAGCAATTTCAGAAGAAGTATTGGCAAGCATTTTTCAAAAATTACCCACGAGCATTAATGTCGATGTTCCGACTAAATTCGACTTTTACGTGTCAATTTTTTACAAAGGAGAGCTTCTGCGCTCTCGGACGTTAAATTATAAACGTGAAGTAGCGAAGAACGATACCATCGAAAGTAAACACAGGGAATTTTACAGAAGTCATGGTTCGGCTAATGAAAGACATCCTGTGTACTTTTATACACGCAAAGGAAGCAGGGGGCGACATGTTGCAATGTTAAGAGTAGGTGATTTTGTAATTATCGCTTCTGATGAAAATAAAATCGCTGTACATCTTTGCTGCACAGTTATCATGACGATGTTTTTGTTGCTTAAGTCAGCAGCGTTAATGAAAGAGTGGGGATGCTTTCTGGACCTCAAAGAGTATTTTGCTGCTCATCCGGAAAGTTGTGGTGAATCTTTGGCTTATCTTCAAAACATAGAGAAAGTCATGGTTAGAGAGCTGGGAGGAAAACACAAATAAAATAAGCAATTTAAGAGTAAGAAGCCTGGGCAAGTCCCAGGTTTTGTTTTATAAGGTTCAGTGTTACAATCGCCCACATGAAGTCATTGGTTGAAAATAAAAACGCAGGCCGATTTTATGATATTAAAGACACCTACGAAGGGGGGCTTTTGTTGACTGGATCAGAAGTAAAATCGCTGCGTGCAGGGCACGGGACGCTTGAGGGCTCGCATATTCATATTTCGAAACAGGGTGAAGTATGGCTTGCCGAATCATTTATTCCACCATATCAGCCGAACAATAAAGCGAGTAAACATCAGCCATACCGCAAACGGAAAGTGCTTTTACAGGCGAAAGAAATCGAACGCCTTACCATCGAGCGCAAAAGCGGTTCGTTGACACTTGTACCTTTAATGGTATATTTAAATCGTAATCGGATGCGACTGAGTATCGGATTAGGAAAAAAGAAGAAACTTTTTGACAAACGACAAACACTGAAGAAAAAAGTGGATCGACGTTCGATGAAGGATATTCTTTAATACTTTGAAAATTGGGGATGTATTGATTGCCATGGATGACCATAATCATGCAATGCGTGCCGCTCGCGTACACACGCGCGTCAAAATATGCGTACAGCATTTTAGTGCAAAATCTAAAACTGCGGTTGCGTCTCCTTTTTCAGGATTCGCATCTTACGCTCTAGCCTAAGGGCTGGAAGCACCCTTTTATGCGCTTGGACATAAAAGACCGTGCTTCATAATTCCAAGCACTTTTTTGCTCATTCTGCGCGAAGTAAAAAAGTATTAGCGCAGCCTATCTTGGACCGTTTGTTTGTTTGACCACGATACAAGATGGATTGCCGTAAGGCGCCCAAACAAAACACGCACGTAGATTTGTATGATTATCATTCATGTACGAGGGTTCGTTACCCTCCATCTCCACTAGTACGCCCCTTACGGGGCGTTTTTCGTTGCTTTTGCTTCAAATATCTCTATAATGCAGATGACATGAAGCCTAAAGCCCCAAACCCAAAAAAGATCCTTCGCCAGTTCATGGCGCATATTATTTCTTTGATTATCCTGATTGTTTGTGTTGGATTTCTATACGCAGGGTTAAGTTATAGCAAAAAAAGACAGGCAGCCGAGGCAATTAGCGTATCGCAAGTTGCGCAATTGGTGAAAGAAGGTCAGGTGAAGACCATGACTCTTCGCGGAGAAAAAATTGCGCTTGTTTTACAAGACGACAGTGAAAAAACCGCAAAAAAAGAGAACGATGCATCGCTGTCTGAAACATTGGTTGCTTATGGGGTCACGCCAATACAATTACAGGTCGTTGATTTCGAGGTGCAAAATGATCACGGATTCGGGTATATCTTTCTTAATATTTTGCCTATCTTGGCGCCAATACTATTTTTCGTAATTCTGATCTGGTTCTTGTCGGGACAAATGAAGGGTGGAGGCATGAAGGCGTTTAGTTTTGGCCAGTCGCGCGCACGGGTGACCGATCCGGATAAGCAAAATGTAACTTTTGATGATGTTGCAGGAAACGAAGTCGCTAAAATCGAACTTGCGGAAGTTGTTGATTTTTTGAAAAATCCGAAAAAGTTTTTGGATATCGGGGCGACTATTCCCAAAGGAGTATTATTGATGGGTGCTCCTGGCACCGGAAAGACCTTATTGGCACGCGCGGTCGCTGGTGAAGCGAAGGTTCCTTTTTTCCATCTATCAGGATCTGAATTTGTCGAAATGTTTGTCGGTGTAGGCGCCTCGCGAGTGCGTGACTTATTCGACCAAGCAAAAGCCGCAGCGCCGGCGATTATCTTTATTGATGAGATCGACGCGGTAGGACGTCATCGTGGTGTTGGTATCGGTGGCGGCAATGACGAACGTGAGCAAACACTTAATCAGATCCTTGTCGAGATGGACGGATTCGAGCCCACCGAGAAAATCATCGTGATTGCTGCGACCAACCGTTCTGACGTGCTTGATCCAGCGTTGCTTCGCCCGGGCCGTTTTGATCGCCGGGTTATCTTAGACCTTCCAGATCGCAAAGAACGTGTAGCTATATTGCAGGTGCATGCAAAGAAAAAACAATTAGGGGATGATATCAATCTGGAAGTTATCGCCGAGCGAACACCTGGCTTTTCAGGGGCCGATCTGCAGTCATTGATGAATGAAGCAGCAATTCTAGCGGCGCGCGATAACCGTAAAAAGATTTCGCAACAAGATATTGTTCGATCGATTGAAAAAGTGATGATTGGTCCAGAACGAAAATCACACCTGCATAATCCCAAAGAGAGAAAGATTGTTGCCTATCACGAGGCGGGGCATGCTATTTTGGCATCTTTGCTCGAGCATGCTGATCCGGTGCACAAGGTATCGATCGTTGCCCGCGGATATACGGGTGGGTTTACCATGAAGCTTCCAATCGAAGAGCGTAAATTGCAATCCCGCAACGAATTTTTGGATGATATCGTCGTTTCGATGGGTGGATATGTTGCCGAAAAAACGGTGTTTGGCGACATTACGACTGGCCCATCGAATGACTTGCAGGTAGCTTCACGTATGGCGTATAGCATGGTAACCCGATGGGGTATGTCTGAAAAAATCGGACCGATTGCACTTGAAACGTCAGACGGTAGCTCAATTTCTGAACATGGTTCTGCGTTTAATAATCATACAGGTACGATTATAGCCGAGGAGGTTTCAAAGATTATTCATGAATCCTTGGCGCGCGCGCAAAAACTTATCCAGGATAATCGGCAGATTTTAGATGCAATTGCAGAGAAGCTTCTTGAGCAAGAAACCATCGAGCAAGATGAGTACAATACCATTATTGAGCGTTTTGGTGTTATTGCCAAAAAGCGTTCAATTGATACGGCGTAATCATGCCCAATTATATTCCCATTGTTATTATCGTTATTCTGATTTCGGCCAGTGTGTATGCTTTCAATCGCTCGCCCGATCGCGTAACTCCATGTAATGACTGTATTGTCTCGCCTGCGATGGGGCGTGTGATCGCCATTCATGAGCTATCTGATACTCATCTCAGTTTCTTTAAAGATGACATTGCGAATGACATTTCTGTTGACGGGGTTACCTTGCCGGCATACGTAGTGATTATAGAACTGAATCTTCGAGATGTTCATGTACAACGTGCACCTATTGATGGCATGGTAACAAAGATTGAACGCTACGAAGGAAAACATGGTAATGCGCTGCGATCGAAGACCAAATATGATTTGGTGAATGCGAACGAAAAAGTATTGAGTCTTTTTAAAAACAAGGTTGAGACAGTCGGCGTAGTTCAGGTTGCAGGAATCGCGGCGCGGCGTATTCGTACCAATGTTAAGGTGAGCGATATTGTTACTAAAGGCCAAGTCTATGGGCGTATATTGCTTGGTTCGCAGGTGGTATTAATTATCCCGCATGCCAGGACACTGCAAGTCGGTGTTGGCGATCGTGTCATTGACGGTGAGACAGTAGTTGCGCAGTAGAGAGCCATTGCTTTTTTGGTGCACAAGATATAATATTTTAATAATTCAGCACATATTTAACCAAAAACAAGGAGGTCCTGTATGAATCAGATTTTATTACTCGATGCTGCAAAAATAGAAGCAGAAATTAGGAAAGACAAAGGGTTTAAGACATTTGTCGAAAATACTTTCTACTCATTAAAAAGCTTATATTACGGATCAAATGGTCCCCAAGAGGCGATTCATAACGAGGCGATTCGTGAAGCGCTTACCAGTCTGATTGATAGTAAATTGGAGCACATACAGCGACTATACCAAGTTGCGAAAAATGCATTGACTATTCGCGCTGGTAGCGAGGCAAGCAGGGATATTGCCCAGTTGCGGGCAATAGGAATAGAGATTATAGAAAAAGCTACAGCGTAAGATGACATGGTATGAAAAAATCCATAATCAACTAACGGATGAAGATAGTAGTCTTGCTGGTTTTTTCAAGTTGCTATTCTTTATTATTCTGATTATGTGGCACCTGTTCTGGTTTCTGGCCATAATTCCTTCACTTGCCGACTTACCTCGGCATTAAATAAAAGGCTGCTCATATAAGGGCGCCTTTTTTATTTGTGTCAAGTTTGAGTTTTGTATTTTGCCCGTTACAATACACCCATGTCATTTTTAGCCGAAACTGATCCCCAAATTGCACAAGCGCTTGAAGGCGAGACAAAACGTCAGCGTGAAGGGCTTGAACTTATCCCTTCAGAAAATTATGTATCTCAAGCAGTACTTGAGGCTTTAGGGTCGATCTTTACCAATAAGTATTCCGAAGGGTATCCCGGCCGTCGTTATTATGGAGGGCAAGAATTTACTGATGAAGTCGAGCGCCTAGCTATTGAGCGCATCCGCAAGCTATTCAACTGTAAGTTTGCCAATGTACAGCCGCATTCGGGCGCACCTGCCAATCTTGCTGTTTATAGCGCATTGCTTGAGCCAGGTGACACCGTACTGGGTATGGATCTTTCTCATGGGGGACACTTAACCCATGGGCATCCTATGACTCTTCCAGCGAAGATCTATAAGTTTGTAACATATAAAATGAAAGATCCCGAAACGGGAGAAATCGATTACGACCACCTTCGCGCGATGGCGATCGAACATAAGCCAAAAATAATCTTAGCCGGGTTTAGTGCATATCCTCGAACCCTTGATTACAAAAAGTTCGTTGAGATTGCCGCCGAAGTCGGCGCAATCACAATGGCCGACATGGCGCACATTGCAGGACTGATTGCGGGCAAAGCACTGGAAAATCCGTTTGATTATGGGTTCGATATCATTACTTCGACTACCCATAAGACACTTCGTGGTCCGCGCGGGGGAATCATTTTGACTCGCGATAGTGAAGACATTGCTAAAAAAATAGATAAGGCTATTTTCCCCGGAATCCAAGGTGGCCCGCACATGCACGTTATTGCCGCAAAAGCAGTTGCGTTTTTAGAAGCATCGACCCCCGCTTTTCAGAATTATGCACGCCAGGTTCTAAAAAATGCAAAAGCCATGGAAGAGGTGTTTCGCCGTGAGAACGTGCGTATGATTGGCGGGGGAACCGACAATCATCTGATCCTCGCTGACGTATACGGTTCGCTTGGCGTTACGGGTAAAGAAGCGCAAACCGTATTGGACGAAGTTGGTATTACATTAAACATGAATTCGATTGCGAACGATACGCGCAAGCCGCTTGATCCGTCAGGAATCCGCCTTGGTACGCCGGCAATCACAACCCGTGGATTTACTGAAACTGACTGCGCGCGTGTTGCCGAACTGATCATTGAGACGCTGAAGAACAAGGATAATGCAGAAATAAAAGCGCGTATTCACGATGAGGTAAAAAAGTTGGCGAATGCACACCCGGTGCCGGATAGTTTTGTATGAGTACTCCCATAGAAAAGTTTAGTGCAATAGTGAAAGAAAATTTTTCTCGTGAAGATTTTGTGTATCACGAGTGGATGAATGAATACCATTTAAATATTGTGCATCGTATTGCTATGGAGCTTTGCGATAAGTATCCGCAAGCCGACAGAAACGTTGTCGAGGCCTTAGTATGGTTTCATGATTTCGGTAAACCACTTGATGAAAAAAACGAAAAAACTGTTACGCTTGAAAAAGGCACAGCCTGCATGCGTGAGTGTGGTTTTGATGATGCCTTTATTGCGCGAGTACTTGAATACTGGAAACTTATGGAGCAGAAGAATGACATAGATATTGCTACCACCCCAATTGAGGTTCAGATTATCTCTTCTGCGGATGGAGCTTCGCATTTTACTGGAGTTTTTTATCCCAGCTATTTTGGCGACGGCCTTTCTTTTAACCAAACGCAAGAAGAATTACGAATAAAAATTGATAAAGATTGGAATCGTAAGATCGTACTCCCTGAAGCAAGGGCAGCATTTAAAAAATATTATGAGCGGGCGCTAGAAATGCTTGGTGTGTTTCCTAATAAATTCATATAATATAAAGCTATGGCACGAGGTAAATTAATCGTTATTGATGGTACTGACGGCTCGGGAAAGGCGACCCAGGTTGAAATTTTGCGCAAACGTTTAGTGCATGAAGGAAAAAAAGTAAAAACAGTGGACTTTCCGGAATACTATCAAAATTTTTTTGGTGGCTTCATCGCAAACTGCTTGCGTGAAGAATATTACAACTGGGCGCATATTCACCCCAAGATTGCATCGATTGCCTACGCTGCGGATCGATGGGAATCAAAGACGAAAATCGAAGGATGGCTAAAGAAAGGCTATATAGTATTGGCTAACCGATATGTAAGCGCGAATCAAATTCACCAAGGTGGTAAAATAAAAGATCCAAAAAAACGAAAAGAATTCTTAGGTTGGCTTGATGAGATGGAACACAAAGTTTTTAAGATTCCGCGTCCCGATATAGTATTGTATCTTTCGCTTCCGATTGCGGTGACGCTTAAGCTTATGAAACAGCGTGATGTGACTCATGCGCGTCAGTATCTTCGCAGAAAAACTGATGTCCATGAAAATGACCGAGCTTTTTTAGAAAACTCTCGACAGAGTGCGTTATGGCTTTCAAAAAACCTTTCGTATTTTAAGAAGATTGAATGTTCGAAAAACGAAACTATCTTGTCACGTGAAGTAATCCATGAAAAAGTGTACATAGAACTAAAAAAGATGTTCAAAAAATGATCCGATTGTAAAAGAACAAATTTTATATACAATAGCGGTTTATGGGTGTGTAGCTCAGTTGGTAGAGCGCCGAGCTTATACCTCGGTGGTCCATGGTTCGAGTCCATGCACACCCACAGTTATTCAAAATGTACCTTATGCTTCTGCTTTTCGATATGCCTCTTGAGCTCGGGGTATTTCCTTAGTTCGATATCGTCTCCTGCGATGATTTTAGCGGCATCCCGTGCCGCCTGAACTAACTTTAGGTTTTTTAACGCTTCCATTCCAGTATCGGATAGCCCGGATTGTTCAGCGCCCACCAGATCACCAGCGCCGCGCAGACTTAAATCAAGTTCAGCAAGTTCGAAACCGTTTTTTGCAGTTACAAATGCCCGTAGGCGATCTTTGGATTTATCCGAATTCGCTTCGGTAAACAAATAGCAATACGGCTGATGACTGCTTCGCATCACACGTCCGCGGAGCTGATGCAACTGTGAAAGGCCAAAACGTTCGGCTCCCTCGATGATGATCGCTGTCGCGTTGGGTACATTCACGCCAACTTCGACCACTGATGTTGAAACTAATATTTGCGTTTTGCCGCTATAGAAATCGTTTAAGACCGACTCTTTTTTCTTTGGAAGCATTTTGCTGTGCATGACATCTATGCTGAACTCGGGAAAGATATTTTTTTTCAGATGTGCGGCTTCTGCAGTGACCGATTTTGCGATCAGTGCCTTCGCGCTATCTGGATCTGGTGCATCGATACGCGGACAAATTACATATGCCTGACGACCCTCATTAATAAGGCTGCGAATATGTTCATATACTTCACTGCGTTTGTCTGGAGTTACCACGGTCGTTTGAACGGCTTTTCGTCCCGGTGGAAGTTCGTCTAAAATCGTTAGGTCAAGATCGCCATACATGGTAAGGGCAAGGGTGCGCGGAATAGGTGTAGCGGTCATTGATAAAAAGTGCGGCACCAGCTTACTTCGTTTTGCCAATGCCATACGTTGTGCAGTTCCAAAGCGATGCTGCTCGTCGACGATTGCTAGTGCCAAATGTTTAAACTCAAGCGTTTTTGCGATAAGTGCATGGGTACCCACAACAATGGGAATCTCGCCATTTGCGATCCATTTTTTTAATTGCGTTCGTGAAATATCTGTCCAGGTTTTTCCATATACTTTGCTTGGAAACTTACGACACGATTTGCCAGTAATTAATCCCACCTGCATGCCGTAGTTTTTAAAAAACTTGATAAAGTTTTCAAACAGCTGCGTTGCTAAGACTTCGGTGGGAGCCATGATGGCTACTTGTAATGTGCCGAAATTCTGCCCCTTGGGTCGCGTTTCAATGACTGCTTTTGATGCCAGTGCGGCAATAAGTGTTTTACCCGATCCGACGTCGCCTTCAAGTAAGCGCATCATCGGTGCGCCGGACGCCATATCTTTGGTAATTTCGGTAACTGCTTTTTCTTGCCCTTTTGTTAAATGAAAGCCCAAGTCGGCCGCGTGTTCTTTAAGGTCACTCATTTTTGAGATAATGATAAAGCTTTCTTCTTGCCGATATTTTTCACGTTCAATTGCACGGCCCAATTGCACGCTAAACATGTTTTCAAATGCAAAGCGCTTTTTGGCCGCTTCGGCATGTTTTTGGTTTTTGGGCGCATGCATCCATACGATTGCTGTTTGGCGATTTGGAAGATTGTATGCTTGCAATAATTCGCCGGGCAGAATTTCAGGAATTTGCTCGTGAAGTTTGTTGCGCAATAGTCGAGTTATCGAATGCTGTAACCAAATTGAGGTTACTCCTTTTGTTTCGCCGTAGCGCGGATAGGCAAACAGTTCATCACCAGTCTCACTATCGTGGAATAGGGATTCTTTATGCGCGTCGATTGGAAGCGCAGGAATCCTTTCGATACTTGGGTTAGTAATCGACCGCTTGCCATTATATACGCTTACGACACCATGTAAGTGCACAGGCGTGCCTTCGGTGTACGTTTTTCCAATATATGGCTGATGAAACCAAATCAAGTCGATCGTATCGCCTGCAATATCGACAAGCTTTGCGCTGGTAATCGGTGTTTTTGACTTGTACGTTTTTTTAACCTCTACATCAGTTATAGTGCCAAACAATGTCACGTCTTCGTCAGGCACAATATGAGCAATGCTGGTTGCTTGCGTAAACGATGTATATCGCAGGGGAGGGTAAAGCAATAAATCCTCTAAAGTCTCGATTCGTAGCTTCTTTAGTCCAGTTTTTTGGGCAGGTGTGAGGCGAAATACGGTTTCTATTTTTTGGCCAATATCCATTGCACGATTGTACCATAGGGGGATTTTCTAGGAAGTATACGAAAGAAGTATACCTGTGCGGCATACTGGGGGTTTGTGATATACTGTATGGTAGAGTCGAAATTGAACAACTATAACAATCAATTTTTTATGACTATGCATGTAGATATTTATTCAAAGGGTATCGAGTTGACCGATGCTTTGCGTGAGTACGTTTTTGACCGGATGAGTCATGTCCAAAAATATACTGAACGCCCTGACGCTGAAATGCATGCCTATGTTGAAATAAAGAAAAATTCAGGGCATCATAAAACAGGCACCAACGCTTATCATGCTTCTGCGCGCTTTGTTGTCGATGGCCATGAATATTTTGCCGAAACATCGCATGAAGACATGTATGCTGCAGTTGATACCGTACGAGATCATCTGTATCGCGAAATTCGCGATAAAAAAGGTAAACGTGAATCAATGTTTCGTCGAGGGAAGAATTTATTTCGCCGTGTTTTTCGGCGCAGTATTTAATAGCACCGTAGAGTAAAGATTTTTACCATGAAATACGTTATTGCAATTA
>CAYZZD010000005.1:0-13287 GCA_964482675.1 uncultured Candidatus Saccharibacteria bacterium | reverse complement strand
AACTATGAGCTGGTAAATAGGGGTGTGCAGTATAAAAGTGAATATGGAAAATCGGTCAATACTGCCTTATTTCCGTATGATGTTCGGGTGCTCGGTTCAGACTACCAGACCTTTGCTCGTTTTGTGATATATCCGCAAGGGCAGGCGCCAGCAGTAACGACTCAAACCAATTCCAATAGCAGTACAACGACCACATCACATACAAATACAGTATCAAACACAAATAGTAATTTGACTGATTCAGATTCGACAACAACTCCTTCATCTGTCACATGGAAAAAAATCGCGATTGCAGGTCGTACATTTTCATATCCTTCAAATTGGATTGCCGAATTGCACGAGCCGTCGCTTTGTCGTGGAGTCCACATGAGCTTATATGAGAATAATGTAAGAACCGGCGAGGTATTTATGTACGAAGATGGTGAATGCAGCAATCCATATATCACTGATCCAGATAATTATATTGAACTAAAAGAAGTACGGCACGTTGACCATGTAAAAATATTCATTGTTCGTGCTGATACCTCAACTGCGAAGGCTGATATAGAGAAAATTATCGATAAATTGTAATTCATATGTTCGCATTTATATCGTCAGTTATAATGATCGTTGCAGGTATTTTTGCCTTTGCATTGCGTTCGGGGCCTTCTCGTACAACAGCCTTTGTTGTTTTTATCATTGCATTGATCGCATTCGTTATCTTTTTAAAGAATAACGACAATTTTTAACCTATGGAGGGGTTAAAGATGGGAATCTCGGGTGTGCGCGGTTTGGTGCATAAGACTATTGATGCTGAAACGGTATTTCGTTTTGGCTATGCTTACGGGTCACTGTTTCCTGGAACAAAAGTTGTTATTGGTCGTGATGGACGGGGAAGTGGGGATGAATTCTTACAAGCACTTTTAGCTGGCTTACATATTCACCGCGTAGTAACCAGAGATATTGGTATTGCGCCAACGCCAACAGTGATTCATTCGGTGCGAACTACCCAAGCGAACGGCGGCATTATTATCACAGCATCTCATAATCCGATCGAATGGAACGGATTAAAGTTTATTAACGCAAAAGGAGAATTCATTGATCCTTCTACTATCGAGAGGCTTTTTCATGAATTTGCTGCATGTTCCGAAGCATATAATGTGACGCCAGTGTTATCTTTGCATGAACAAGATCCTGATGCGTGCAAAAATCATGTGAACGCCATTTTAAAGCAGGT
Source organism: uncultured Candidatus Saccharibacteria bacterium (assembly GCA_964482675.1). GTDB lineage: Bacteria > Patescibacteriota > Minisyncoccia > Phycocordibacterales > UBA1006 > CAYXKF01. Next base: position 12,071 of record CAYZZD010000005.1, on the reverse strand, counting down.
TGATCTGCCTTCGATACAGGCCCGTCATTTTTCAGTTGCCGTTGACACATGCCATGGGGCAGGAGCAGTAATCGACCCATATCTTTTTGAGCAGATACGGGCATCTGTTTTCAGTGTGGGATATATTCCCAATGGAGCATTTGAACATATGCCTGAGCCATTGCCTGAAAACATGGTTGATCTTGCGAACGCGGTAAAAAAATCAAATGCTCATGTTGGCTTCTATCAAGACCCAGACGCTGACCGTATCTCGGTTGTCGACGAGACAGGAACGATTATCGGCGAAGAATATGCGTTAGTGTTGTGTGCGGAAAGCATTTTATCACATCCCAATGCGCCTGATGGTCCGATTGTTGTTAACCTTTCCACCTCGCGCATGATCGAAGATGTTGCTAAAAAATATGGCCGTACTGTATTGCGCAGTGCTGTCGGCGAGATGAATGTCATTAATATGATGAAAAAGCACAGTGCTGTTTTCGGTGGGGAGGGTTCGGGGGGTATTATTTGGCCACAAGCTACTTATTGCCGAGACTCCATTGCGGGTATTGCGTTAGTACTTGATCTTATGGCCCGAAGCGGAAAAAATATAAGTGAATTAGTTGCGCAAATTCCTCGATACGAAATTGTGAAGGCAAAAAAAGAGCTAACGGATATGGGTGAAGTTGCTGCATTATACGCAAAGGCAAAAAGTAGATTTATGGATATCTTGCCAGACACTACAGATGGGATGCGATTCGCGTTTATCGATAGTTGGTTGCATATCCGTCCATCGAACACCGAGCCGATTGTGCGTATATTTGCCGAAGCTCCAACAAAAGAGGCAGCTCAGGCATTGGTAGATATTGTTATAAAATAAAAATGCCTCGACTGTTTTTTGGTCGAAGCATTTTCCTTTTTTGGTAAGAAATGGCGGGTCCACCATCCATAATTACGACTTGCCCTTTACTTTTTGCGTCAGCAGGTTGTTGACATCGGTACAACTTTTGGTTGCGATGTTCTTGTTTTAGTAAAAGAGCAGTTCAACTTACCCTTTAAAAAAGGGGGTAGGTCCAAAGTATTATCCAGATACAAATGTTTGTCAAACTATTATTGTGCTAGATCAATCAAGTGTTTTAACTGTATAAGAGCCTTTTGAAATTGTTCGGTCGCGCGCGCTCTTTTTTCGGGCGTGTCTAGGGGTGTTTCTCCTGCTGGGCTAAATAGAGATTCAGGAATTCCATCATTGTCAGCATCGATATAGGTTATGGTTCCTGAAGAATTTTCGGGCGTTACTTCAAGCACGATGCCTACTTGAGCGCTGTCAGTATGGTGTTCGGTTATTTTATAATACCGATGATTCTGCGCATCGTGTAAAAGATTATTTGTCTTATTGGTCATGATGTAGGTGATCAATCCCTTGTTTTCGTCCGCAGGAATATTTCGACTATTTACTGTTTCGACAGAGGCGCCGTAAGTTCCTGCAGTAATACCCGCCGCAAGCCCGCCGGTAAGCAGCGTCTTTTTTATTGCATTGCGTGCAGATTCAAATGGATTGAATTTCATACTTTATCGGATCAGTACTTGAAAAAGTACCATGGCCAATACTGCAATGCTGGCAATGATGCCGGTTTGGGTGTGATCAATATGCTCGTTTGCTTCATGGATAAGTTCGCCAAGACACATCCAAAGCATTGCACCTGCGGCAAGTCCAAGACCGAAAGGCAAAAAAGGTTCAAAAATATTTACGAAAAGAAATGCGGGCACCGCGACAATTGGTTGGGGGAGGCTCGAGAAAATCGCTAAGCCGGCAGCGCTCCATACTGAGAATCCTGCGGGTATCAGTACAAGAGCAATCGCAAGACCTTCGGGTATGTTATGAACAGCCAGCGATGTAGCGATAAAGTTTCCAAAACTGCCGCCGCCGCCATAGGCAACACCGATTCCGACGCCTTCGGCAAATGAGTGCAGTGTCATGATGCCGACGATCATAAATACCTTTTTAAGTGTCGCTCCTGACAGGTTTGCGATCGAAAGATCCTTTCGGCCTTCGATTACGCGGTGGCTGATGACGATAAACACTAATCCGGTTAAAAGTCCTAACCCTACTAATAAGACATTACGCTGCATTCCTTCGAATATAAGCATCATGGATGCTCCGATCATAAGACCTGCGGCCACGGCGTTGCCGTATCCAAGCAGCTTTCCGGGATTGCGAAAGCGGGGAAATAAAAATGGTAATGCGCCGACGCCGGTCGCAACAGCGGTAATCAATGCCGCAAAAAATACCGTGCTTGTCATATGGTTTCAGTGTACCATACCGTGTCCGTTACCATAAGATGTTGACATTTTTATTGTATGCACTATTATGACTTGGTATGACATTCATACAAAGTACACATGCATATCGACGCTGGGTTAAGAAGGTTGAAAGCCGGTCGTTTTGCGTATGTGCTAAGTAATAGGGTATTCCTACTAATAGATTTTTACGCCAAGCGACCCCACAAGGGCCGTTTTTTATTACTCTAATCTCTACTAATCATATGAACAATCATCAAAAAAACAAAGCCATAATATTTGATTTTAATAGGACATTGTTTAATCCCGAAACCGATACGTTGATGCCTTTTGCTAAGGAGATTCTTGAGCATTGCATACAAAGCTACGACTGTTATTTGATTTCATACGACGAAGGTAATCGTAAATCGTTGTTGGATGATTTGGGTATTAGTAGATTTTTTAAAAAAATAGCTTTGGTGTCTAAAAAGACCCGAGCGCATTTTGAGGAAATCATTAAGCCATTCAGATATGACGCCGTGTATGTTGTCGGGGACCGCATCAAGGGCGAAATTGCGCTTGGTAATGAATTGCACTATACGACTATTTGGTATCAAAACGGAAAGTTTGCGACGCAATTGCCGCAAGAGACGTATGAACATCCACGGCATACTATCACATCGCTTCAAGAACTCATTGCAATCATTTCATAGTTTTATTTCGTGTCACTAAGCCGGTTGGGTCCGGAACTCGCCGGCTTGGTGCGACGAAAAGCACCAGCTTAACAATTTAATAACAATTTAAAACCAAGTACTATGAAGTACCAAGACATGGTTGACCACCACATCGGTCACGGCTATTGGTCGTCGGCAAATGACCAACGATACGGATACATATTGTGTCCAGAACCTTTTTTTCTTGAACGCGCTCTCCATGAGCAACTGGTTGCTATGGGTAAAACCGTTGCGACGTATGTACGTGGATGTAAGGATGTCTTTATGGCAGCTGAACAGTTGGCTGGAAGAGATCGCAGCGCTTCATGGGTATACAGCATGTGTAAGCAAGCCGCAGGAGGTTTGCCGGTAATGCATGATGGGCGTGATATCCCGATAACAAAAGTTGATTGCATGATCGACCAGCAGGGCAATATACAGATTGCCGAAGTCGATGCGTACAATCCAAGGGGTATTCCGTTTGCATTATTTTTGCGGGATACATTCAACGATTTGCAAAATCCCCTTAATAAGCTTTCGGATACACTGGTAGCCGAAGCGCAGGGAAAGGATTTACTGTGGGTGCATGCGCATCGCGAACGTTACTATCAGGCAATATTCACACAGATGAAAAGGATTATGGCTGGTTACGGTGTTACTGTTTCCGTGGCGGATGCTACATCGGCAACGGTGATATCTGATCAAAAAATCGTCATGATACCGTGGGGTATGGATAATTCGATGGAACTGAGCGTAAAGGCCCAACTGGTTGCGTGGTACGAGAAATCGCCACAGCGTTTTATATATCCGCTATTGCCATGGCTTGGATCTAAAGGATTGCTTGCATTTGCATCAAACGGAGCAGGCAATCAGCTTATTGAGGCCTTTATCAACGATCATGCCCCTGAGTTAAAACATATCCGCGAATTCGTGCCATCAAGTGTGCTTATTGGCAAACAGTTTGCGTGCGCCGAGCAGTGGTTGAGTAGCCGCGAAGCATTCGTATTAAAAAAGCACGTTTCAAGCGGCTTAAAAGGAGTGTGGGTTGTCGATAAGGCAAATCCTGAATTCGCGACTGCGAAAACTCTTCATCGGACGGCCTATTGTTTGCAGGATTACGTACAGCAAAAGACATTTTCGCTGCCGTATTTTGCTGATAGCAGTACGGTAAAAACTGATGACTGGTATGTGCGATTGACCGCATACATCGCAGCCGATGGAACCTTGCTTGATGCCGAGGTAACAGGCCGAAGATCCCCTGATGTCCATGGTGCTCTTGATTGCATACAACTTCCTTGTGTATTGAGATAGTACTTACTTTTGTAACAAAAAAGCGGGCGAAAGCCCGCTTTTATTATGCCCATGAAGTGATGCTGTGTGCGACACCAAGTAATTCTCCTGATGTCAGTAATAGTACTATTTCGTTTTTAGAAATATTTTGCCCGTACCAGTTTTTGACTTCGTCGATCGAATCGGCCGCTACAGCATTAATATCACTTTTTTGAATGAGCGTCGTAATGCTGTTTGCATCAAGTGAGTTGCTGGTATCTTTACCGTGTTCGGCGGGCGGCATGACGACGCATACGTCAGTAGCTCCAGTAAAGGCGTCGTTATACCAATATTGGGTTGATAGATCTCGCCAGCTAAATGTGTGCGGCTCAAAAATAATGTGCAGCTTTTTATTTGGATAATGCAATTGTAATGCATCGATACATCCGCGCACTTTTGCATATGATGAGCCAAAACCCAAAAAGATTTCGACTGGTGCGCCGTCGTTGCTTAGTTTATCAAGGCGGCCTTTGACGCCTTTAAATGTTTTTACTCCACTGGTTATTTTTTCACGTGCGATGCCAATTGTATCCAGTAATCCAAAAACACCTGCAATGTTTTCGATATTATGTTTGCCCAGTAATTGCGTTTGTATCTCAACAACTCCGGCACTCGTGGTAAGCTCGACAGTCGAAGTATTGCCATAAGTTGTTTTGCCAATTTTGTAATCGCAGTAGTCAGTATATCCGTACCAAAGCACTTTGCATGGTGCGTTGCGTAGTATTTTTCGTAAGTGCGCGCCATGGTCGCAGGCAACAATAGTTCCGTCGGCGGGCATGTTGCGTATCAGTTCTTGGTAGGGCTTTAGGTATGATTCGATTGTGGGAAATACGTTTACGTGGTCGTGCTCGCCCGAAGTTAAAAGCAAAAATTTTGGATTAAAGTGTAAAAACTTTGCGCGATCATCAAAATTACTTGATGGATATTCGTCACCCTCGATTACAAAGTAAGGATCTGCCCCGAATGCTGCCGACTTTTCCATACCAATTATTTCGCCACCGATAAAATATCCGGGGTTTTCATCCGCTTGTGACAATATCCAGCTTGCCATGCCGCTGCACGTCGATTTTCCAAAACTACCTGCGATTACAATTTGCGTACGAGTTGTTGCGAGTTCGGCAGTTAGTTGAGGAAGTGAATAGATCTTTTTTCCTGATTCAAATGCGGTAGCGACTTCGGGATTATCGAGCGTTAGTTTTGCGTGCTTGCCGATGACGATCATGTCAGCGTCGGTTGGAATATTTGATGCGCTGTATTGGGTGTAAAAATCTAAGCCGTTCTTTTTTAAATATGAGGCAACAGGATCAAAGCTTCCAGCATCAGAGCCAGTAACAGAGTAACCTATATCTTTAAGCATGACGGCAAGGCCAGACATTGCTTTTCCGGCAATGCCGATAAAGTGGATATGCTTCATATGCGTAGCATACAGAAATATACCCAAAATTCAAAATTACTTTTGGGCAACTTCGAAGATGTTGGCTTGGTCGTCGATCATCACTTGCGCCATAGGTTCGATAATGTCCCACATGTTATGAGCATCAGGAAGGGATTGTTTCTGGGTTATATAATCCAACGCGCTCCAGTCTGTGTAGGGCGGGGGAAACATGCCCGTCGTGAGCATGGGATATGTTTCGTTTGAAATCTCAAATAATTTCAAACTTCGCAATTTATCAAAAAGCCACGGCACGTATTCGACGGTGCGAAAGCTTCCTAAGGGACGTATGTTGTTTGCCGCTAAAATAACATATAGCAAGAATGTGTTTGGGCAGATTTTCTTTTCGGTCAAAAGCGTGTGCAGGGTTTCTTTACTAAGTGGTTCGGTAAAGTGTTCGCCGGCAAGGGTATTATCTTGCATCCAGATTGGCTCGCTTTTAATCCGGCGGTTGCCGGTGTATTCGTGAATAAAAAGAGGAAGTTTTGGAAAAGCCGATTGAAATACGGATCGCTTTTGTTCATCAAAAAAAAGCTGTATTATCGGTGAATCAGTTGCAAGTGCATTGATAAGGTACAACCGACAGACTTCGGCAATATCAAAAAAAAGTACTTTTTTTTCACCGAGTAATTGTTGCGTGATTGCATGTGAAGTGCGCAAGGCCCATGCGGTGTAGGTGGCATTTGAAGAAATTTCACCAAATAGTTCGGCGAACGGTGACGCAAGTTTTTTTAATTCTTCCTTGGTGCGTTCAGGTATTGGTGCGTTCCAAACCAGTGCATCCTGGAGAGGTGATGGAATCAAATTTACCTCAGTTCCGGAGAGGCGCAGCCGGCCTTGCTTATAGCCACCTGAAAAGGGGACGGATGATAGATGTCCCGAAAATGATAAAGCGTCATGGGGGGAACCCAGGGTCGTAAGCCATTCGATGCAAAGTGGGCGAGGGTTGAGCGAGGGCATAACATGATTCGCGGTCTGGATGACCGGATATTTTTTCAGTGATGCTAGGGCAAATGTTATATCACTCTTGGAATAGTTCAGTCGTCCTAGTTCGTCTTCAATTGCGTGGATAAAAGCCGGTTCGATTTTTGATGCATTTGAAAACTGATACAGGCTTTTACTGTACTCTAAAATATTTTTGTCGGCACAGTGGGCAATTGCTTGGGCGAGTCGGTTTTTACCCTGACCCTCAAGTGCTTTAACCAATTGGTCTTTGGTCATGCACGTATCCTAGCATATTTTTATTAAGTGAATATTTCATATAAATAAGGGTAGTAATAAATTACTACCCTTATTTAATCTATGTATGTTCTAATAGCCTGCAGTGTTTTTAGGCTACACAGTTGCTTCTAAGATACATTGGTGGGGATTTTCGCCGCTCGCATCATCATCATTGAATTCAAAGTAAACAGTGCTACCAGTTGGCTGTGGCGTAATCGATGGAATAGTGGTTGAAAATGAAATCGGATCGCCAGTCATCCAGTCTTGCGTTCCTAAGCTCAGTGGTATTGCCTGGCTGATGGTATTACCTTGTACATCTTTTACAACGACCGATCCCGCTTGGCCCTCAAAAACTCCCCATGATCCAGCAGGAGAACCGGTCGGGTGTACCGTCATTTGTAGTGTCAAAGGAAATGTAACCGCCGATCCTGCTGCGGGTGATGTAACCATAAAACCGGGACATTGCCCATAATACGTAATGTGCTGGGGTTGAGGATTTTGGGTGATTGGAGCACTTGTTTTGCTGGGAATTACAAGCGTAGTAAGTATTATAATCACTACAAGAACAATAATAATTAAGGTTTTTTTCATAGGAAAATAAGACTAGTTTTATTAATACGGTAATCTTACCACAAATTAATTGGCCCCGATTCTTTCGAACCGAGGCCTGCCCGATGGTAGAAATTCTGTCTTTTTGTGTGTGGTTCCCCCGAACCAAAAGACAGGTATCCCTATCAAAAATTTATTATATAAGTTTGGAAAAAGGAGCGTAGCCTTTACCTTGCATGTACCCGACATGCAGGAGGCTACGTCCTTGAAACCAACCTATTGTAATAAGAAAAAAGAAAGGGTGCCAAAAAGCACGCATAATTGTTTAACCAATACAATGAAAAAGTATCTTGGCACGCCTTTCCTTGTTGGGGTTCAGTATCGCATAACCTTTCTTATGTGTCAAATACCCCCTTCGAATATTTTTTAAAGTCAAAATCATTAAACCCGCTGAAGAGGGTAAGTCTTGCAATCAATGGAAGGTTGCCGTACTATGCATACAGCGATGACAAGGCTAATCACCTTCGAGCTTTAAGGAAGAACAACTCGATCGAGTCTAGTAGAGCCTTACGGGTAAGCCCGACACAGCAGTTCAAAGCGTCTCCGATACTGGAGAAAACAAGGTGGTACCGCGATTTCTTACGAAACTCGTCCTTGGATAGCAATTATTTGTTATTCGTGGACGAGTTTTTATTTATGGAAAAAGATATACAACAAAAATCTGCAAGCGCGCTTCGCGAAGAGGAAATACTGAAGTACTGGCAAGACGAAAGGGTGTTTGAACAATCGGTTGAAAAAAATCCGAAAGGCAATCCGTTTGTATTTTATGAGGGTCCGCCGACGGCAAACGGAATTCCGGGCGTGCACCATGTCGAGACGCGGAGTTTTAAGGATGTCATCGCGCGCTACAAGACGATGCGCGGATTTTATGTGCGCCGCAAAGCGGGATGGGATACCCATGGGCTGCCTGTTGAATTGCAGGTTGAAAAAGAGTTGGGACTTAAATCGAAAAAAGAAATCGAAAGCTATGGCGTAGCGGCATTTAATGAAAAATGCAAAGAATCAGTTTGGAAGTACCGCACGATGTGGGAAGACCTGACGCGTCGCATGGGTTACTGGCTTGATATGGATCACGCGTATGTAACGTACGAAAATCCGTACATCGAATCACTGTGGCAAGTACTCAAAACTGCTGATCAAAAAAAACTTTTGTACAAAGATTACAAAGTGGTTCCTTGGTGTACACGTTGTGGAACGGGCTTGTCATCGCACGAATTGGGCCAGCCGGGTGCTTATCAAGATGATAAGGATTTATCGGTTACGGCAAAATTTAAGCTTACACCCGGGCAACAAGTCGGCGAACTTATTGCTGACCAGAAATTTTATATCATTGCATGGACCACTACACCTTGGACGCTGCTGGGTAATGTTGCGCTAGCAGTCGGTGAAAAAATCGCTTATGGTGTGTACCGGCTTCCTGAAACCGGCGAACATATTATCTGTGCACAGCCATTAGTGGCAAAACTCCTAAAAGAAAAACCGTATCAAGAAATCAGTTTTATCGAAGGTTCTAAATTGGTCGGTCTTACTTATGAACCATTGTTCCCGTACTTTAAAGAAATTGCTGCGCAAAAAAATATCGATACCGAAAAAGCATACAAAATATACGGTGCAGATTTTGTGACGACCGAAGATGGAACCGGCGTCGTGCATACCGCGGTCATGTACGGGCAAGACGACTTCGAGCTGGGTACTAACGTTGGCCTTCCAAAAATGCACATGGTGGGCGAGGACGGCTTGTACGTAAAAGGCACTGGTGAATTCGAAGGTCGCTATGTTAAAGACGAAGCGGTTGCGGTTGATGTCATTAAAAGTTTGGCACATCAAGGATTGTTATTTAGTAAAGAAAAATACACGCACAGCTATCCGCACTGCTGGCGTTGTAACACGCCGCTCATCTATTATGCGCGCAATTCGTGGTACATCAGAATGTCATCTTTGCGTGATCAGATGCTTGCGGGTAATGATGCAATCAATTGGGAACCAGACCATATTAAAGCAGGACGCTTTGGTGAATGGCTGGATGGTATTAAAGATTGGGCGATTTCACGTGATCGGTATTGGGGAACACCTTTGCCGGTTTGGGAGACTGCCGAAGGAAAAAACGTGGTGATCGGTTCGCTGGGAGATTTGAAAAAGCACGCGAAAAAATCGGGTAATACGTATTTTGGAATCCGTCACGGAGAAGGCGACCATAATGTGAATGATATTTGCAGTTCGGATAAAAATTATCCTCATCATCTTACTGAAAAAGGAAAGGCAGATGTCCGACAGAGTGCTGAAAAATTAAAAAATAAAAATATTACTCAAATCATCATATCGCCCTTTGTGCGTACAAAAGAAACGGCCGAGATTGTGGCGGATGTTATTGGATTTCCCTCAGATAAGATAATAATCGATGAGCGACTGCACGAATTTGATTTCGGTGATTTTCATCTAAAGCCAAAAAAAGAATATTATGAATGGCGCGATTCGGTAAATGCTGATTTCTTTACCAAGACACCGGGCGGAGAATCTCTTTTTGATGCCAAGTTGCGGTTTGGAGGGTTTTTGTATGATATCGAGAGTAAATATTCTGGTGAAAATATCCTATTTGTTACTCATGGCATTGCGTTTGAGGTGCTTCCTTCTGTTGTTCAGGGTCAAACTGCCGCTGAAACCTGGGCTCACTGGAGAAAAGATCGAGTACCCTATGGAGATATTGAAAGTTATGATTTTGTTCCGCTTCCGCATAACGAAAGATACGAACTTGATTTCCATAAGCCCTTTATCGACGAAATAACACTCCAGACAGAAGACGGGGAAGACTTAAAACGCACCGCTGAAGTGATGGATGTGTGGTTTGATTCGGGCTGCATGCCATTTGCGCAAGATTCAGATGCGCGTGGATTGCATCCTGATGCTGCTATGCACAATTGGTTCGATGATATTGCATTTCCGGCCGATTACATTACCGAAGCGATCGACCAAACCCGCGGTTGGTTTTACACATTGCATGCCGTGGCAAACATCATGGGCAAGCCGTTGGCGTACAAAAACGTGGTTTGCCTAGGGCATATTTTGGACAAGGACGGACAGAAGATGAGTAAATCAAAAGGAAATGTCGTAAACCCATGGGACATGTTTGATAAGTATGGGGCCGACACGATGCGGCTGTGGATGTATTCGGTAACCGCTCCCGGTGATTCGAAAAATTTTGACGAGAAAACAGTGAAAGAATTGCAAAACAAATTTTTTAACACGCTTGAGAACTGTTTGCAGATTTTGAAGATGTATGAAGAGGAAGAGGAGGGCGCTTTGCAAATGTCGTCTCTTGGCTCTGCAGAACTCGCTTCGCTTAGACAGGCTTCGAGCCATTCATCAACATTTGCAAAGCGCCCAGAAGACGAAGTGATGAATAAGTGGATCGAGTCATATTTTGCCAAGACACATAAAACGGTAACTGATTCGCTTGATGCGTACGATATGTTTACTGCCTCGCGCGCGATTCGAGAATTTGTAACCGAACTTTCGCAATGGTATGTGCGTCGGTCGCGTGACGGGCTAAAAGAAAGCGCGCAAACTCGTGCAGTGCTTCGTACCATACTTAAAAATTTCGCTGTTTTGATTGCACCATTTGTACCGTTTACTGCTGAATGGCTGTTTGAACAAACTGGAGGTGAGGGAAGTGTGCATTTGCAGGACTGGATTGTTCTCGATACTGTAAACAACGACGTGCTTACTGCGATGGAGGAAGTGCGCAGTATTGTGTCCAAGGCACTTGAAGCTCGACAAAAGGTAAACATCAAAGTCCGCCAGCCGCTGCAGAAGCTTTCGATTGCAAAAACAAACCTGAGTTCTGAATATTTTGAAATCGTAAAAGATGAAGTGAATGTAAAAGAAGTTATTATTGATGAAAATCTTGAAAAGGGGACAGTCGTACTCGACACTGCAATAACTCCTGAATTAAAAGCCGAAGGTGCTGCGCGCGAGCTTATGCGAACCATTCAAGAGATGCGCAAAGTGGCTGATCTCGTTCCCAAAGACCAAATCGTGGCGTACATGACTGACACCCAACCTGAATGGTTCGAGAAACATCAAAGTGAAATATTGAAAACTGTCGGTGCCGAAAAAGTTATCTGGGGTGCCGCTGAAACGAAAGTCGAGAAAATCTAGCTAGCCTTTTGGTGGGCCTGCTTCGGTTACTTCAAGGGTCTCGGGATTCAACTGGTACATCTTTGGAGTATTTGCATTATCCATTTGAAGGTGCAAAAGATCGCCGTATTTTGGAAACACCTGATACAATTTTCGATTGATGAACAATTCTTTTATTTGTTGGTTGTGAAAATCAACTATATCGATAGTCGGTGGTGTTGCACTTGATCCGCTGTAGTAGACCAATAGTTTGTCATTGCCGACAAATGCCTGAGGGATGATACTGTCATCCATAGTTGAACTTCCTAATCGTGGGTACAAGATATCGCGCTGATAGTCATACACGCCATATTCAAGTGTTTCCTGACTTGTCGGATAAC
>CAYZZD010000004.1:0-13747 GCA_964482675.1 uncultured Candidatus Saccharibacteria bacterium | reverse complement strand
TGGTGTTGAGTAAATTTCGACGGTCATAATGATCTTTGGGTGCTAAGAAGTGCTGTACGCTTCCGCTTTATGTTTATAATACGTATCCTATTATACTAGCATTTAGCAGTCATGCAATCGGGGCTCTTTTACCCTAATCTTGAATGATAAACATCTGTTCCCCTGGCTTTACTACTCGCAGTTCTTTGCGTATATATATTTCACGTCCCTCTTCCGAATCCATTTGAAGCAAGGTGTTTTCTAAAAATGACTTTTGGTCGTTTAGGGATGAAAGTTTTTGTTGGTACTCGGCAGTCGATTTTTTAGATAGGATAGCGTTTTTGCTCATCGCATATGCTGCGTGTACGATAATGATCGTAATGATGCATAATGCGGCAAGCTTGAGCATTTCGATAATTGAAATACGTGGGGCTTTTGCTGGTATGCGCTGCTTTTTTTCCTCCATTGCCAAAGTATAGCGCGTACAGGACATGGTTGCAAAAACAGGGGTTGCAAGTATACTGAAAAGGTATGGCACACAAAAAGAAAACCCTATTAAAAGTACTGTGGGCGATCGTATCGCTGATCATCGTTGTCGGTATGATCCTTATTTATATTCCCCTATTCCGCGGAGTATAACTTTTCTAACGTACATCTAATTTAAAATCTATGGAACACCAAAAAATCAGCATCCGTTCGTTGCTTAAAAGGGGTTGGGCGACCTTCCAGTCGCGTCCTTGGTTTTATGCAGGGTCAGTGGCATTGATGCTTATACTGTTTATTTTGATAAGCATGGTTTTGCAAAGTGGTTCATTTATTGCAACGGTCATTAAATACATAATTTCGATCTGGCTTACCCTGGGAGTTGTTCGATTTTCAATTCACGCAACCGCAGAAAACCCCCATGCAAAAATCAAGGATATGTTCATGGAGTATCATCCGCAGATGTGGCTTCGCTACTTTGTACTATCGGTGATTTCGGGTATCGCAGTATTTATCGGAACGCTTCTTCTTGTCGTTCCGGGTATTTATCTTGCAATGCGCTTAATGATGTACCGTTACGCATTAGTACACAAGCGCGAACCTATTATTGATACCCTGAAGCTCAGTTGGGCAATGACGAAGGGTCACGCGTGGAAGCTGTTTTTGTTTACCCTTGTCATGATCGCCATTAACCTGGTTGGGTTGCTTGCCCTTGGAATTGGTCTTTTGGTAACAATACCGGTCACAGGTTTTGCGAGTGTGTATGTGTATCGCGAACTTCTTGATATACATGAGGCAAAGCTGCCAAAGCAGGTAGAAGAAACTGCACCGACTACATAGATTGCTTGGTACACTATAAAAAACTCCGCATAACAATGCGGAGTTTTTTATAACATTAATCCTGGCGAACCACCTTCATGAAGACTTCATGTGGAATATCAACCTTCGCGTTCGATTGCATCTTTTTCTTTCCTTCTTTTTGCTTCTCGAGCAATTTCTTTTTTCGAGTGATGTCGCCACCATAGAGGTAGCCGGTCACATCTTTACGCATTGCTTTTATCGATCGCGACGCTAAAATGCGACCAAGCGCACGAGCTTGTATTTTTACAACGAATAGTTGCTGAGGCAGAAGTCCGTGAAGTTTTTCAACAATTGCCTCGGCTTCCCGATCCACTTTTCCGCGGGATACTATACGCGAAAATGCTGGTACCAATTCGTCTGCAACTAAAACATCCAATTTAACCACATCGGCACTGCGATAACCTATGTGCTCATATGACAACGAGCCATAGCCAGAAGTAACACTCTTAAATACGTCGAAAAAGTTGCGCATCAGTTCACGAAGCGGCATGTGGGCAATGATACGCATGCGATTGTCTCCAAATAATTCAGTGCTTTGGACTGCTGCTTCAAATTCATGCAGTACTGGTACGAGCTTATTCATGGCATCTGACGGAATGATGAGGTCAACAGCGACATATGGTTCGTCGATAGCCAAGATGTCTCCATGCTCTGGAAAATGAATTGGTGTATGCGCGGTAACCGTTTCGCCCTTACGGGTCTGGATGATGTACGGAACACTTGGCGATGTGATAATTAGTTCAAGCTGGTATTCGCGACGCAGCCGTTCGGTAATAATTTCAAGATGAAGCATGCCCAAAAACCCACATCGATAGCCACGACCAAGCAACCCCGAGGTCTCCTCTTCGGCCGTAAATGATGCATCGGAAAATTTTAATCGCTTAAGGGCAAGACGTAGGTCGTCATAGTTATTTTGATCTTGGGGGTACATACTTGCCCAAATGACCGGCTTTGGATTTTGATAGCCCGGAAGCGCAGTAAGCGGCTTCTTGACGAGCGTTATCGTGTCTCCAACTGCTGCCACGCTTGCTTCTTTAATACCAGTCACGATGTATCCAATATCACCAGTTTCAAGTGATGGACTTTGACTTTGTCCTGGCTTAAGATATCCTACCTCGCCGACGGTACAGCGCATTTTTGATGCGCAAAAAGTTATTTCGTCTCCTTTTTTGATACTACCATCAACCATACGCACGTATACGACTACGCCCTGGTGCGTTGAGTAGGCAAAGTCAAATACTAATGCCTGGGCCGAATCGTTGGTTTTTTGAGCCAAAGGCGGAGGAATTCGTTTAATGATCTCATCAAATAGCAGCTCGACACCTTCGCCGGTTTTTCCAGATACTGCGACGATATCGTCAAGGTCACAATTAAGCAGCTCGCACAATTCCAAAGAAGTTTCATCTCGCTTTGCGTGTGGTACATCTATTTTGGTTATGACCGGAATAATGACGCGACCCAGGTCTTTTGCCATATGCAGTGTAGTAAGCGTTTGTGCCTGCACGCCTTGGGTTGCATCAACTAAAAGAATACAGCCATCTACGGCAGTGAGTGCTCGCGAAACCTCATACGAAAAGTCGATATGTCCGGGGGTGTCGATGAGATTCAGAATATGCCCCTTCCAATTCATACGCGCGGGGGTCATTTTGATAGTAATTCCCTTTTCGCGCTCGAGTTCCATGCTATCAAGCACCTGTGCCTGCATTTTGCGTTTTTCGATGGTGCCAGTCATTTCAAGCATACGGTCTGCCAAGGTTGATTTACCATGGTCAATATGCGCAATAATGCTGAAATTTCTTACATTCTTAATATCCATACTGAAGCTATTGTCTATAAAAAACAATAAAAAGCAATCTTTATTCAAGGCCGATGAATCCGCCGCTCTGGTGTTGCCATAAATCAAAATAGCGACCCTTTTGGGCTAATAGTTCATTATGAGTACCGTCTTCCTTAATTACCCCATCTTCAAGTACGATAATACGATCCATATTACGCAGCGTTGAAAGCCGGTGAGCAATGGCGATCGTGGTACGTCCGTGCATTAGTTCTTCGAAAGATTCCTGAATTACCTGCTCGCTCTCGCTATCCAATGCGCTTGTTGCTTCATCAAGAATAATAATTGGTGCATCCTTTGCCAAGGCACGTGCAATGGCGATACGCTGGCGTTGCCCACCCGAGAGTTTTATGCCTCGCTCGCCTACGACTGTATTATATTTTTCAGGAAATCGCGATACGAACTCGTGCACGTGTGCCTTTTTTGCAATTGATATAAGGGTACTTTCAGATAGTGGTTTTTGACCGTACTCAATATTTTCGCGGATTGTACGATGAAACAAAATAGGTTCTTGCGGAACGTAAATTGTGGTGTTACGTAATGTCTTAAGAGGAAGCGATTTAATATCATGACCGTCTATGGTAAGCGTGCCTTGTTCAATTTCAAAATAGCGCAAGAATAAGTTCGCCAAGGTCGATTTGCCGGATCCTGACCTACCCACGATACCGACTTTTTGACCAGCGGGTATAACAAGCGACACGTCATTGATCACTTTTTCCGATGCGTCAGCATATGAGAAAGTTACATTTTGCAATGCAATTGCACCTGCAAATCTTACCGCTTCTGCTTTACTGTCGCGCGGTTCATCGTGATCAGTGTCAGTAATCAGCGCAACTGCTTCAGCGGCATTTGTAATTGAATCAATAATGCGAGTAAACTGTCGTGCAAGTTCGCGCATTCGATCTGGAACCGGGTTGAAATACAATTGAATTGCTACGATATCTCCTGGGGTTAATATGCCTTTTTTCCAAAATAGAAAGGATAAGGCAAATATGAGTACTTGGACTGATATTGACGTAAATCCGTGAAAAGTAAGCTGCCAATTCTGCAGCATCCACAGGCGCCACCAGTATGCGCCTTGCTTTTCTGCTTCAGTCTTAAAATATGCCTCCTCCGCTTCCTCTCCTGTATATGATTTTACTGCACGAATATTGCTAAAAACATCAACTAAAAGCCCGGTAATATGAGAATCCTGGGCTGCGCTTTGAGTTCCGGCAATGCTTTGTTTTTGCAAGGAGGTAAAAGTAAAAAAAGCATACGTCGCAAGCCATCCAATGCAGACCACGCCGATATGCCATTCAGTAACAACAACCGCAGTGATAGTTGCAATAACTACGATAATGTTGGTCCATAGCTGCCACGTCGCGATATCATAAAAGTTCTCAAACGAGGTGACAAGGCGTTTTACCCGTCCGGCAAGAGATCCCGCGAAGCGGTCAGCAAATACTCTTACTGGCTTGTATACAATCCTTTCGAAGGCGTCGTTATACATTTTTACCAACGTATGACGTTGCACATAGGTAACCAGATAATCAGAAACACGAAACATGCTCTGTGTGATAAAAATCAAAATACCAAAAATTATGAGATAGTGGATCGCCTGATCTGCCTGGTTGGCGGTAATTGCGTCGATAAAATTACCTATTTGCCGCTGCGAAATAACCATTCGAAGCACCAAGCCAATACCATATATTAAACACAGGACTACGGTATGTATCCAGTAGACTTTTATATAACCCCAAAAGAATTTCACAACCTGTCTGGATCCAATTAATTTTTCATTCATAATTTCTGTAGATACTTTCTGGTGCGATTGGTAAGATACTGCAATTCTTCATTTTTAAGCGCATGTAAAATCGATAACAAAACAGCTCCGCCTGCTACACATTGAATCACTAATACGGATAAGTAATGTACTTGCATCGAGGTTTTTACAATATGCATAACTGCCATCATTGCCAGTGTGCCAGCAATCACAGAAATGATATTGCGGTTGCGATAAGGCAATGAGTTTATTTTTTTGCCTTCGATATACCATAGTAATGCATGCCCGATAATGTTACCCACTGCATACGATGCGGTTAATACAATAACCTGATGGCCGGTGATATTTTGGATGCCAAGCAGCTTGTACAGCCACCCAAATAGTCGGTCTCCGATATTTGACGCTAGGCTGATATACGCAACAATGACTGGCACTGCACTTGCAAATAGGTTCGCCCAAAATGGCATCCAAGTGTCGCCTTTCGCATATCGGGCTCGCACATAAATAAGTATTGCCGCCTGCGATGGAAGCCCGATGATGAACGTTGCCAGCGCTGCAGCCGCTACCGTAATTGCATTTCCTTGAAATGCGCCGGTGCCAAGAATAAGCCGAACAATTGGTTCACTAAGCATAACGATGGCCCCTGCAATAGGTATTGTCCAAAAAAATGCGCTTTGCAAAGCCTTTGAAAGATGATTATCAAAGCTTTCTATGTCCTTATCGGCATAAGCGCGTATCATAAGTGGATATACTGCCAACCCAATGCTTGCGCCGATTAATGACAGTGGAGCATTCTGAAGATTCCATGTCAGGTTAAATACCGAGACCGAACCCTCGGCAATAAATACCCCTAAGGCGGTCAAAAGAAAGAGCTCAATTTTGTTGGTTGAAAGTGTAAATGTCCGAGGCAATGCAGTAAGTGCGATTTTTTTAAGCAAAGCCCAGTCTTTGACGCCATGGAATCGAGGCAAGCTTTTGCTGATAACCAATGTTGGAAGTTGGATACCGATATGAAATAGTGCGCCAATAAGTACCCCCAATGCTAAGCCATAAATTCCCACAATTGGATACAGTACCAATACACCAACGATAATCCCTACATTATAGACTACAGGCGCTAATGATGAGACAAAAAATTTTTGTAATGACTGGGTTATGGTGCTAAATAAATTTGAAATTCCCAAAATAAAAGGCGACAACAGCAGAAAACGACTCATGTTTACTAGTACCTGAAACTCGGATGCTGAAAATTCTTTAGCCAAAAGCTTTAATAAAAAAGGCATTGAGATAAAGACAATAATAAGAATTACTAAAAATCCAATCGCAAATACGGTAAAAATATCGTTGGCAATGGATCGCATTTTGATCTCATCCTTTGCGTATGGCGTGAGATGCGGCAATAAGATAGCTGAGCCGATAAGCGTTGACCCGATAGTAAACAGAATATCAGGGATACGAAATGCGGCAAAATAAATATCCAGCGTTGTTGATGCGCCAAACGTGTGGGCAAAGGCTCGATCTCGAACAATCGCAAGTAGATGTCCCAGCATGGTACAGCAGGCGATGATGAACGCTGCATTATACATCGTCTGTGAGGTGTGATTAAAAAGCGCTTTAATTCGGGTGAACATAGTCTTTTTATACCACGATGCTGATTATTTTGCCCGGAATGTAAATGAACTTTTTCGGCTCTTTGCCTTCAAGCCATTTAATAACTTCGGGAAGCGCCATTACTTTTTCTTTTACTGAAGTTTCAGGTTCATCGGCAGCAAGCGAAATCTCGGCGCGGACTTTACCGTTAATTTGTACACCTAGAGTAAAAGACTCATCAACAATCAAGCTTTCGTCATATGTTGGCCATAGAGAGAGATGAATGGATCCTGTTTCGCCCGTTACGTGCCACAATTCTTCTGCCATATGTGGAGCAAACGGTGACAGGAGCTTTAGTAGTTCTTTATATTGTTGTACATCAATCACGGACTCCTTTTCCCATGTATTGCAAAGAATCATCATCTTTGAAATCGCCGTATTAAATTTAAATTCTTCCATATCGTCAGTTATTCCCTTTATTGCCTTATGCAATGCGGCCGGCGGACAGGAGCCGGTTGCTTTTTGTGCAAGTCTCCATACACGCTCTAGGAATCGACGGATACCAACTACTCCATTTGGGTCCCATGGGTAGTTCGAGGTAACACCGTATGGCCCCATAAACGCTAAGTACATACGCACCGTGTCTGCACCAAGACGATTTACAATATCATCAGGATCAATTACGTTCCCTTTTGATTTACTCATCTTATTGCCATCGGGACCTAAAATCAGCCCACGGTTGCGACGAACTTTGTACGCCTCGGGTTCTTTGACTAATCCCAAGTCATACAGTGCTTTTACCCAAAAACGAGAATACAGAAGATGCATGGTCGTATGTTCGGCGCCGCCCATGTACAGATCTACAGGCATCCAGGCATCCATTTTGTCGGGTGCAGCAAATTGATCTGTATTTTTGTTATCAAGATATCGGTAGAAATACCATGACGAATCAACAAAGGTATCCATGGTTTCAACTTCAGGCCGCCAACCATTGCCAAAAATCCTTTCGGTGCGCTCTTTTAATTCCCTGCTGCGCGCCAACGGGGCGGTCCCATCAGGAGTATAATCAACATCAGTCGGAAGGAGCCATGGTAGATGTTCGTCGGGAACAGCATGTGCCTTACCTGCGGGGTCGTAGACTATTGGAATTGGCACGCCCCAGTAACGCTGACGACTAATACCCCAATCACGTAATCGATAGGTGCTTACCAACTTTCCACCAACAAATTCAGTGATTTTTTTACGCGCTTCAGCCGAGGGCATATTGGTAAAATCACCCGAGTAGACCAAAATTCCATCTTCGGTCATGGCGGTTCGCTTAAAGGTTTTTTTGTCCGAAGTCATGTCATATCCCAATTCAATAGCTCGAGCCGTTGCCTCGGTCATGAATCGGATATAGTGATTATATGTTCCGTCCTGATTGTAGGCATTCCACGCATCAATGATTTCATTTGCGTCCATCCATACCACTTCGAAGTTTTCATGCCCTTCAAGGTGTTGGTCCTTTTGTGCACGTGAATTAAGGATGTAGAGAAAGCACGTTGCTGGCGCGAATCGATTTACTTGTTTCGCTGCATTGAAATAATGCGCAAATGCTCGTTCGATTTGTTCGATGTACTTAAAATCATATAATCCGCTTTCCTCGATAACTTCGCGAGTGACACCATCCTTCATGTCTTCGCCATCTTCTACACCTCCGGCAAATAAAGAAATGCTTTGTTTGCGACCTTTTGCTATGTATGACGAGTGCCATTTCGCAACCGCGTATTTTTGCGTTTCAGGGTCAAAGACAATGCCGCACCCTCCGTCACGAAATTGCTCGTTTTCGCGCTTTTCGCCGGTCTCACGACCGATAACCTGCTTGATTGGCAGATTATATTTTTTAGCAAATTCAAAATCACGCTCATCGTGCGCCGGTACTGCCATTACTGCGCCTGTACCGTATCCTGCTAATACATAATCAGCAACCCAAACTGGGATTTCCTCGCCATTGGCGGGATTTATTGCCGTAAGCCCCTTTAGCTCGACGCCGGTTTTTTCTTTTGACTGCTGGCGGTCAAGCTCGGATTTTTTCTTGGTCACATCAATATATGCCTCGATTTCACTCCAATTTTTTATCTGCGGCTTCAATGCCTGCACCAGAGCATGCTCCGGTGCCAGTACTACATACGTTACACCAAACAAAGTGTCAGCTCGGGTAGTAAATATTGTAATGGATTCCCCAGTAGTAAGTTCAAATGCAATTTCCGAACCTTCAGATCGTCCAATCCAGCTTTTCTGTGATTCTTTGATAGCATTTGGCCAATCCAAGGCATCAAGGTCGTCGATAAGCCGGTCGGCATACTTGGTGATGCGCAACATCCACTGGTCTTGATCTTTTTGAACGACTTCGGCGCCACAACGATCGCACTTGCCGTCGATCACCTGTTCATTTGCCAAGACAGTCTTATCGTTTGGACACCAGTTGACCTTAGTGTTTGCGCGATAGGCCAAGTCGTTCTTATAAAACTGATTAAACATCCACTGCGTCCATCTGTAGTATGCCGGATCACAGGTAATTACCTCGCGACTCCAATCAAACATCGCGCCGATCGATCGCATCTGCTCGCGCATTTTTTTCATATGATCATATGTCCAGACTTTAGGATCCTCCCCTAGCTTGATTGCGGCATTCTCAGCAGGCAAACCAAAGGCATCGAAGCCGATCGGAAAAAGTACGTTGTATCCGCTCATGCGCTTATAGCGCGCAAAAATATCCTGCACTCCAAACGCATACCAATGTCCCACATGTAAATTACCTGACGGGTACGGAAACTCAACCAGAGTATAATAATTTTCTTTACCTGAAACTGAATCAAAAGTTCGATCGATGCCCTCTGCCTCCCATGCTTGCTGCCATTTTTTTTCGATTTCTAGATGTTGATATTCGCCGACTTTTTTTTCCATAAGTGTATCGATTATACTGGAGATTTAAGGGATTTCTATTGTTGACATATATCCATAATATTATATATTAAGAAAAAAAATATGAGAAAAATTATCTTCCTCCTGTCAGTCAGTATTTTTGCTTTTTTTCAAACCTATAATCATTATGCACCACAGCATGTACCGCAGATCTACTATGGCGGCCTAATGCTTTTGTGTACATTGTGGGTCAGTGTCGGATATTGTATCTATCAAAAAAAAGGCAGTGGTTCGGCAATCGTTGCGCTTATTTTTTCATTTTTTGTAACCTATGCGGCAACCAATGTGTACGCACGGCACGAAAATGAATTCAATCCGTTTGCAGTTGTTGCAATAAGCTTTGGAACCTCTCTGATTCTTGTAATATTACAACTTCTACAATTCCCCTTCAGTGATGCAAAAAGTAGGCGTCTAAGCTAACGGCCTAAGGGCTGCTAGTATCCCCCCCCATTTTCGGGGGTTTTTTAATGCTTTAAATATTCAGTATTTTCTGCTATATTCAGGCTATGACAGACACACCCTATCCAACTGCTGAAGATATTTTGGCTCAGGCTAAATCTCTTAGTAATCCTGAGAAAACCTTGATCACCAAGGCATATCAATTTGCACAAAGCGCCCATAAGGATCAGAAGCGCTACAATGGAGACCCTTACTTTGTCCACTTAGCTGAAACAGGAAAAATTTTAGCTGAACTTGGCATGCCGGGCACTGTTATTGCAGCAGGATTGCTGCACGATACAATCGAAGATACTGAAGTAACCGAGGCGCAAATTGAAAAGGAATTCGGCACAGAAATCGCATTTATCATCCAAGGTGTTACCAAACTTGGAAAATTGAAGTACCAAGGGGTAGAACGCCATGTTGAAAGTCTGCGCAAATTCTTCGTTGCGACCTCCGAAGATATCCGTGTCTTGATCGTAAAACTGGCCGATAAATTGCATAATATGCGCACTATTGCATTTGTTCCCAAAGAAAAGCAAAAGCGCATTGCACTTGAGGCTTTGGACATTTATGCACCGCTTGCAGAGCGACTGGGAATCATGCGCATTAAAGGCGAACTTGAAGATCTTGCTTTTGAGGTAATCAATCCTAAAAAATACAAGGAAATGGAGGAACTTGTAAAAGAGAAACATTTCTTAAACGAAAAGTACCTTAAGAAGGTACACCATTCCCTGTCTAAAATCCTTGCAAAAAATGGCATTCTTGATTTTCAGGTCGACTATCGCGTAAAGCGTTTATATAGTCTATTTAAGAAACTTCAGCGTAAAGAGAATGATATCGATCGCATCTTCGACCTTGTTGCAGTGCGTGTTATTGTGTCGAACGTCGAAACCTGCTATCGCGTATTGGGTATCATTCATGCTACATGGCGCCCTGTACCCGGGCGAGTAAAAGATTTTATCGCCTTGCCGAAAACAAATGGGTATCAGGGTATTCACACAAGCGTGTTTACCGGTGATGGTGGTATTGTAGAAATTCAAATTAAAACTCCTGATATGCATGCACAGGCTGAATTTGGTATTGCGGCGCACTTCGGCTACAAACAAAAGGTAAAAACACCCAATAAGCATTTTCAAAACCAGCTTTCTTGGATCAATACTCTTAAGGAGTTGCAAAAATCAGTTAAAGACCCTGAGGCTTTTCTGCAAAACATGAGGGGTGATTTTTTTACCGATCGCATATTTGTCTATACTCCTAAAGGAGACATTATTGATCTTCCTGATGGTGCGACACCGCTAGATTTTGCATTCGCTGTTCACAGTTACGTAGGATTGCACGCATGCGGCGCGAAGGTAAACGGCAAGATGACTGCGTTGGATGCAAAACTTAAAACCAAAGATGTAGTTATCATTGATATGAGTGAAAAGGCTAAACCAAATCGCAAGTGGCTTGATATGGTAAAAACCACCTTTGCAAAAAAACGAATCCGTTCGTATTTAACGGAAAAAAACGTGCAGGGCTAAAAAAATACTGGCCCCTTAAGCCAGTATTTTTGCTAGTTTTCTAATGCCTTCATAAGGCGCTTTTTGAATTCCTCGATTGTAAGTGGTGTCGTGGGTAAATTAGGATGTGTTTCGTTAAATAAATTATTGTCAGGATGCTCGCCGATTTCTTTTTCGAGCGCATCATGCACGCTTGCACTCCCTTTTGAATCCTCGATTAACTGATAAATCATATCCAAATAATCAGGAGAGAAATAATCAATGATGATCTTACCGCTTTGATCATCGCTTTCCTCGATTTCAACGCGAGTACCCAACAAATCAGCCAACAAGGCCTGGTAACGAACCGCTCGAGGACTTCGTTTTGCGAATTTACGGCTTTTTTCTACAGCGATACTACGTGCTGCACGTTCGGTTTCGCGAACATTTAATCGTTTTGCGATGATCTCCTTAAACAAAGTCATTTGTTCTTTTGGTCGATCAACAAGCATCATAAGCGCTCGGGTATGACCCTCGCTTAATCGCTTTTCAGTAAGCGCCCGCATGATTTCGTCCGGTAACTGAAGCAGTCGAATTGTATTCGAAACATATTCTCGCGACTTGCCCATTTTTTTACCAACCTGTGCGTGGGTTAATTTGAATTCATCAATTAACTGCAAAAACGCTTTTGCACGGTCGATGGGGTTTAAATCCTCACGCTGGAGATTTTCAATAATCGCTAGTTCAAGTTTGGCCTTGTTGTCGTCACCAACTCGAATGACAACGGGTACTAACTTAAGTCCTGCGATTCGTGATGCACGCAATCGGCGTTCTCCCGCAATGAGTTCGTAGTGCACGTCGATGCCGCCATCGGCCCGGGGAGTTTCAACTTTGGTAACGGTAAGTGGCTGAAGTATGCCGTACTGGCGAATGGAATCTGCCAGATCAATCAATGCATACTCATCAAACTCACGCCGCGGCTGATACGGATTAGGTGCAATTTTTTCAGTCTCAATCCAGAAGATGGAGTCTTTGTAAATTTGTCCGCTCATAGTGGGCACAGTATAGCACGACAGATATTATTCTGTCAGTGGTAAAGGTTGTGACTTGTCAGTGGAAAATACACCAACCTACTGTACGTATCTTTTGAACCACGTTTTTTGTCGTTTCGCGTATTGCCAAGTTTTTTTTTGAAGTTCCTCGACACATTGATCCCACGATAGTTCGCCCAATACATGGAGTGTTACATACGTATATTCTAAGCCAAGCCCAATAAGCCAATCTTTTGAAACACCTTTTTGCAGCAAGTCAGTTATCTCAGAAATCATGGACTGTCTACGCTTCTCGATACGTGCATTAATACGCTGTTGATGTTCTTCTTTCGGTAAATCAACAATAATTACCTCGGAGTGTTCAAAACGCTTTTGTTGATTTATTTTGGGAATATGTCCCAATACGCGATTAACCTCGATCGCGCGAATTAATCGCTGCCTATGATTCATGTCCACACGAGCAACATCACCGCCAGTTTCTTCTTCGAGAAGAAACTGAAGTTGTTCAAGGGTTTTTTGCTCAAGTTCGGCGCGCAATTGTTGGTCTTGCTGCACTTCAGGAAATTCTTTTTTATATAATAGTGAGTCGAAATAGTAGCCTGTTCCTCCACAAACTATGACGTTTTTACCACGCGATACGATGTTCTCAATACACGCAAGTGCACCTGCTTGATATTGCGCAACCGAATATGCAGTTTCGGGATCGATTATACTAAGCATGTGATGTGGTACCCCTTGCATTTCCTCTGTGGTAATTTTCCCCGAACCGACATCCAGTCCTTTATACACCTGCCGCGAGTCAGCAGAAACAACCTCGGCATTATTTTCTAGGGCCAGCTTAATAGCAAGATCTGATTTGCCAGTTGCAGTCGCTCCACCAATAAAGATTATCTTATTCATGCGCGTATGATTGTCGAATGAAACCCTTGTTCTTGAAAATACACTAATTCTTTTATCTGCTCGTCAGAATATTGTTCACCTTCTTTGGCGATCAGAAGCTTATCATCATCGTCATTTTCGCGATGGATATATCCGATACATACCCCTTCCACCTCGGTTAGGGGCATTTTCTCACTTAAATAGTATGCATCAAGTTCTTCTCCATCAGGAGAAAGAGTTTCGGGGACGTAACCATAATTAAGTTGGTAGCTCCAATCGTGCTTAGGATGCTTTGTTCCGTAAGGGCGATCAAAGACAACTTTCACTTTTTTACCAAAAAAATCAGCTGCACGAGACATCATGTGTGTCTCTATTGTACCAAGTTAGAACCTATTTCCAAAATCGCTGACAATGTGGC
>CAYZZD010000003.1:0-13801 GCA_964482675.1 uncultured Candidatus Saccharibacteria bacterium | reverse complement strand
AGGCAATATCTGAAAATGTCTCCGAAGTTTTTGTCTCTTTATAATAACAAAGCTCTTTAGTAACAGTATTGTCGGTGTTTCCCAAATCAGTTTCCTGTTTTGGATTTTTAAACACGATAGCTAAAACTATAATTATGATAATGACAATACCTACCACTAACGCAATAATTGTCTTTTTCATACTTTTTCATTATAGCACACTAAAGTAATGTAAACTTAACGAAACTACACCATGCTTAAAACTACCTAACACGAATGCATTAGGTAGTTTTCTTACAATATCAATAAGGATACAAAAACCGATTATTTCATTGGGTTCTCACCGCGAATGATGCGAATAAGAAACAATACAATAGCCGCAACTAGCAGAATATGAATAAACCATCCAATAGTATACACGCCTACGACGCCAAGAATCCAAAGAATAAGCAATATGATAGCAATAGTTATTAACATATAAATATTCTCATTAAGGCTTAATAAAATCGGCCTAAATTAATCATACGCCCCTAATCTTCATATAACAACCCGGTTATCCACCGTGAAAGGTCATACCCTGTAAGCCAAATTCATAACAGAAGGTCCCACAGTGTGATTTTTTGTTGCATTTCGGCATTCATTATATATACTTGTAGGCGTATGAAAATCACTATCGTAATTCACCTTATTGCAGCGGTTATTTTAATCCTTTCGATTTTAGGGCAGCAGTCAAACGCTAACATCGACGGCGCCATTGGTGGCGGTGCTATTGATTCGCAATCGGTCGTCCACAAGCGGCGCGGATTTGAGAAATTCCTTTTTTACACTACGATCATTTCAGGTATTGCATTTGCCGTAAGTGCATTGTTAGTTTTCGTACTCTAATTTTAATCCATATATGGATACACCCTATCAACGTTCGTTGATTTACCCTTTTGCACGAGCCTGGTACGGACTGCCTAAGGCATTTCGTGTTGCTGTGGTGTTTTTTACTGTCGCCGCTTTTATAGGCTTCTACATGATCCTAAAGCAATTCGGGGATCGATACACCTATCGCCAGCCCGTTTATGGAGGTGCGATAACTGAAGGCCTGATTGGCATTCCGCGTTACATCAATCCATTGCTTGCCACAACTGAGCCTGACATGGATGCAACGCGATTGGTATATGCAGGATTAATGCAAAAGACGGCCTTCGATACATACGCGCCCTATCTGGCGTCATCATGCATAACGGATGATACCCAAAAGGTGTATACATGTACACTTAACGCTAAAGCGCGATTTCAGGACGGCAAAAAAGTAACGGCTCAGGATGTAGCATTTACTATCGACCGAATACAGAAAGAATATGGCACTCAGGCACTTGCTTTGGCATGGCGTGGCGTTACCGTGGCCACTCAAGACAATAAAACAATCGTATTTACGCTTGAACAACCTTATGCGGGCTTTTCTGACATGCTTACCGTTGGAATTTTACCAGAACATGTTTGGGGGAATTTAGATAAAGACGCCTTCGCAGCATCTGAATACAATCTTCATCCCATAGGTGCTGGTCCTTTTAAAATCACTCATATCACCTACGAACGAAAAAATGGTGCTCGCTTTCCTTCGGAATTTACTCTCACCGCATTTCGTCGAGCAATTCACAAACCACACCTTGCACATATTTCACTCGTATCATTTGCGAGCGCTGAAGAGCTCATAAGCGCTCTAGAACGGGGGCGAATCGACGCCACAGCTTATCTTACAAAAGCTGACGCTGATATTTTTGCATCAAAAACCCGATTTACAAGTTTAACAAGTCCGCTCACAAAGCCATTCGCTTTATTCATTAATGACGGAAAGAGTCCTGCGCTTCAATCACCCGAATTGCGTAAGGCGCTGCAAAAGATCGTATCTAATATTCAAGTTGCAAGCGGTATCAGTCAATTCGGAGTTCCTGTAAGCAATTTTACCGAAATTGGACTCGCTACCCAAAATACCCATGCAGCATTTTATGCGGATGATGAAATAAAAAATCATATTGAAAAAGCTGGCTATGTACTTGATGAAACAACAGGTATGTTTGTATCGAAAAAGGACAAGACGCCGCTCTCGCTTACAATTTTAACAACTCAGTCTAAGGAACTTCAGGACTTAGTGGCTTATCTTAAAGAACATATTGCCGCATATGGCATCGGCGTTGAAGGTCAGTTTATTGATGCTGCCACATTAGAGCAAAATTATGTACGCTCACGATCGTTTACCATACTATTATTTGGACTTACGATTAACACAAGCGCAGATTGGTTTGCCTATTTGCACTCTACCCAGATTGATTACCCTGGCCTGAACATTACACGCTTTGCAGACACTAATGTCGACAAGGCAGTGCGGGGGTTATTAAACACCTACGACACAACAGTACAAACAGCGGCACTCGAGACATTGGATGCAAAGGCTGCGTTGGCACTATTCCCAATCGTATTTCTTTATGAGCCGATGACCTATCATATTGCCAATAAAAAGTTCACATTAGCCCCACTTGCCACTACCCAAAGTATTGCTGATCATTTCAACAATGCCGATCAATGGTATCGTTATTCAGTTCGCACATTCACTTTTTTCAAAAAACACTAAGTTGCGTCAGGTGCCACTTTGTGCTATGATGTTTTCACTATAAGTTTTCTCTCTTCTTTTTAATTCTTGTTTGATATCAAAAGAGACGGGAAGTCCTTATTATTTAATAGTTTTTTTATTTTATAGTTATTTATGACTATTCCCCCTAACGGTTTCTCGCGGGGGCAAAAGCCACCATTTTCTGGCGGCCGTCCGCGAAAACCTGGTAGTACTATTCGTGCATACCGAAAAGATACCCCAACAACTCACCCTTCTCGTGAAGGTGCTCATGCCGTACATGAGGGGCGAACTCCGATGTCGCACAGCGGTCCTCGGACACCTCACACATTACATCAACGAAAGGCATTGCATAGCCTCGTACAGGCGCACGCAAAGAAACCTCACCATCATAACGCTGGGACAGTAGCGCCTGCACGACGAATTCCTACACCAAAGAAGATGTCGCGATCTAACCCTTCCCGCATGCCACGGAAGGCACCTTCAATGATCGCTGTTGCGACTGAAGTGCCAGTGCTTCCCCGAACCGCTCCTGATACGATTCGGATTATTCCTCTAGGTGGCGTCGAGGAGATCGGCCGAAATATGACCGCCGTTGAGTACATGGATGATATCATTGTCGTCGATGCCGGTATCGAGTTTTCTGATGAAGATACCCCTGGTGTAGATTACTTGGTACCAAATACTCGTTACCTTGAAGCAAACCAAGATCGCATTCGCGCAGTAGTGATTACTCACGGACACTTGGACCATATCGGTGCACTTCCCTACATAATGGAGAAAATCGGCAACCCGCCAATTTATACCCGTGAATTCGGCGCACTTTTGATTAAGAAGAAGGCAGAAGAATTTCCTCATCTTCCGCCAATGGACATCAAAATTGTCGAGAAGGACGACGGAGCCTTGCCCTTGTCGCCACATCTCAAGGTTCGCTTCTTCGGATTGACACACAGTATTCCTGACTCTACCGGTATTATCATCGAGACTCCTCTTGGTGATATTATTTCAACTGGTGATGTCCGCGTTGACAACGTCAACGGTGTTCCGTCGCAGACCGAAATCGAACAATACAAGATGTTTAAGGATCGCAATATTCTTTTATTGACCATGGACTCAACCGGTATCACCGCACCTGGCTGGTCAGTATCAGAAAAGGAAGTGCTTGATACCATTGATACGATTGTTGGCCAGGTAACCGGACGATTGATCATTGCAACATTCGCATCGCAAGTAGAACGCATCCTTGAATTTATTAATATCGCCAAAAAATATAACAAATACATTGTTATCGAAGGCCGTTCAATGATTACGAACATTGGCATCGCCGAGCATCTTCAGCTGACTGATTTCAGTCATGTAATTCCTGCGACGGATATGGACAACTATCCTCCGCATAAAATTATTATCATATCGACCGGTGGACAAGGCGAAGAATTTTCTGCACTGATGCGTATGTCCAATAATACCCATCGTTCAATTAAGCTTCAGGAATCCGACACGATTATTCTTTCTTCGTCGGTAATTCCCGGCAATGAAAGTGCTATCGATAATTTGAAAGATAATCTTTATCGATCAAATGTACGTGTGATCACCTATGTCGACAACGTCGTGCATGCTTCGGGTCACGGTAAACGAGCCGAGCTTGAATGGATCCACAAACAAATTCCCTACAAGTTCTTTATGCCAGTGCACGGTCATCACCATCGCCTTAAAATGCATGCTGAATTGGCGCAATCATTAGGCGTAGATAAAGACCATACTATTGTTCCCGACAACGGATCCGTAGTTGAATTTTACGATAGCGGCACAAAAGTGCGCAAACTGGATGTAAAAGTACCGTCAGCCCCAATAACCGTTGAAGGCGGTAAAGCAAGTGAAATTCAGGAAGTCGTTATGCGTGACCGCAAGCTACTCTCAGAAGAAGGTATGTTCGTCTTGGTGGTCACGTTGAATCAAAAGACCCGCACACTTAAAAAATCTCCTGACATCATATCGCGCGGATTCATTTATCTGCGTGAAAACCAAGAGTTGTTGACTGGCGCGCGTATTTTGATCAAAAAAACAGCTGAAGAAGTAGCATCGAAGCAACAGCTTCTTGATACTGATGAAATTAAGAATGTTTTAGCATACCGCTTGCAAAAATACCTTCTGCAGCATACCGCCAAGAATCCGATTGTGATTCCGGTAGTTATTGCAGTATAAAGTCATTTCACTTTAAAAACCCAGCGTCATTCAACGCTGGGTTTTTAAATATTGTCACTTTGAGGCTTTTTCCTCTCTTGCAATCATTCCATCCTCAATATAGACAATGCGATCACAGTTCTTTGTATATTCAGGTTCATGAGTTACCATAACAATCGTTTGGCCTTCGCTACTAAGCTTTTCAAAAAGTGCTAACACTGACTCACTGGATGCCGTATCAAGACTTGCGGTTGGTTCGTCTGCAAACAATACTGCCGGATTGTGAACAATTGACCGAGCAATCGCGACGCGCTGCTGTTCACCGCCGGAAAGTTCTGACGGGAGATTGCCGATACGATGACCGAGATCTATTCGGTGTAAAATGGCTTCTGCTTGAACTTGGGCCGATTCTTTCGAAACACCTTGCATAAGAAGAGGCACCATCACATTCTCTACAGCCGTTAATTCTGGGACTAACGCATAATCCTGAAATACGTATCCAAAATTATGCAATCGATACGCAGTCATCTGGTTTTCACTTAAATCATTTACAATTTGACCCTTATAGGAAATCGTTCCTGCTGTCGGTGTATCAAGAAGACTCATTACATACAGGAGTGTTGATTTTCCGGCACCCGACTTTCCCATGATTGCAATGAATTCGCCATCCTCAACTTCAAGAGAAATGCCCTTAAGCACCTTTGTTACCACTTTGCCATGAGAAAATTCTTTTGTAATATTTGAAATACTAAACATATTTATTGACGTCCTAGGATACTTGCCAGAGTATTTTTGCGAATAATGAGCCATGAAGGAACAAAACCTGCAAGTGCTGCGATGACTCCCAGCAGAATTGCCTTACGTATCGTGCTATCAATCGGCGCAACTAAGATACCGTCACTAAAAGGAAAATCAAGTGGGTGTTTAATAAAAGCAGGTACCAGCAATCCGTAGATTAGGATGGTTGCCAAGCCAATACCCAATGCCGCATACACCAAGGCTTGGATAACATAGGCAAGCTGCAATGATTGTCCTGATACTCCAATACCCTTTAAAATTCCTATATACCTGCGGCGTGTTACCGCGTTGATAAATATGACAATAAAGATAGTAATTGAAGCCACTATGATTCCAATTGATCCGATTACAGTACCTAAAAGTCCAAATGCAGTGCGGATCTGATCAAGGAATTGCGGGATCGCCTCGGTAGCTGTCTGGATTTTCGCACTGCGGTCGAAGCCATAACCAATCAATATGTCCTTTAATGACTCATCAGATATAGTGTCGTCATGATCGATAGCAACTTCATTTACACGCAGGTCAGTGCGTCCCGTAAGACGTGTAAAATCATGCTGGGTCACAAATGCACGAATGGAAACATCACCCACTTTAGAATTAAGAATACCCTTCACGATAAATTCGGTTGTATTGCCATTGGCGGTAATTTTAACCCGATCACCCGGGTAAATGTCATCCAGTGAGTCAAAACCATCTCCAAAGCTTGATGAATATCGACGCAGCAGGTTTGCACCTAGGACCACATAACCCGAGTCATTCGGATCCAGGAATTCGCCTTCAACCACCGACTGTTCAATATGAGTCAGGGCCATCTCATCATCAACATCAATGCCGGTTAACTGGGTGCCGGCGGTATCGGCCTTTACTGAAAAGTCTCGTCGAGTAAGATAATTACCTTCCACGGTGCCGCCCTGCATTGCACGAGCCGAAAACCGCAAGACGCTTGGAATATTGTGCAGTGTCTGAATAATTTCACTCGTCTGGTCAATGCTCGCTTTGCCCGAGCGGGTTGTCATAATGACATCTCCCGTATACAAATTTCGGTTTGCAATATTGCCGCCATCAATAAGACCCACCAAGATACCCGGCACAACTATCATGTTCAAAAAAGTCAGTGCCATAATCAGTACGATCAATATTGTTGTCCATTTATTTGAACGTTTAAGATTCGCCCAGGCTAAGAAAGTACCGGTGCGAAAAATGGAGCCACGTGTATGTTGTGCATTATTTGGCTCCATAACTTATAGCTGGAAATGGCACAACGACGTCATGCTCATTTAGTCCTTCGGTTATTTCAATAAGACCATTCGTACCACGAAGGCCAGTGGTTACTTCTTTTTCTACGATAGTCTTCTTGCCCTCCAAAACCCGCACGCGAGGTGATCCCTTACCAAACTGAACATAGGAAGTCAAAACAGCAAGCACATTCTCATGCGATTGGGTCTCAAGTGTTACTCGAGCACTCATGCCTGAACGAATTCGTGCATCAGGAGTATCGAGAACTGCAAAGACTTTATAGACTGGCACCCCGTCGGTTTCTGTTTCACTTGAGCTAATCCGAGTAACGGTTGCAGTGTAAGGATTATCAGGAAACGCATCAAAGAGCGCATTTACCTTTTGCCCTGAGGCAAACGCTCCGATATCGAGCTCAGGAATTGAAAGCTCTACCTGATAAGCACCAGCGCCCACCAAATGCACAATAATGTCATTTGCGGTAACAGATTCACCAAGGTCGGCATTAATAGTGCCCACGGTTCCGGCAAATGGTGCACGAATTGAACGGCGTGCAATTTGCGCCTGTACGGCCAGCACCTCGGCATGCGCCACACTTGAAGCTCCTCCTGATTGCTGCGATGTCAAAGCAAGTAATGCTTGACGTGCGTCTTCAATGACTCGGTCGTGGGTACGGACCGCTTCATCATAGGCGTTCTTATTAGTTACATAAGATGAAGACATTTTATTTGGAATCTGAATTGTCCACGTACCTGAAGAATACGAACTTCCCGAAGGAAACGTCAGGTACAAGCCATGCGTACCAAGTGCCACCGGTACATCGTAGACGATTGCCGTAGCAAAACCGTTTTCAAGACCACTAACTTTAAAAGATGCACCAGCTGATCCTCCTGAAGCATAGCCATCAATCACATAGGATCCTTCGATGTCGCCAGTGTAGGTACCGCTCACCGTTGGCGCTGATGAACTATCATCATTTTGGTCGGGAATTGCCTCCAAGTCGGCCGATAGCAGTTTGCGCTTTGCATTAGCAACTAACGTATCTTGTTCGCGAGTAACTGCGTCTAAATATGCCTGCGCGCGTTTTACATCAACAACTGAACTGCGTTCGGTTGCTTCTGCCTTTGCAAGTTCTGCGTACAAGTCAGCAGATTCAAGGCGCGCCAAAAGCTGCCCACGGGTAACGGTATCACCTTCATGTACATACACAGCGTCAATGCGGCCACTATCAGCAAATCCTAAGTCTGATGAATCGACTGCGGAGACAGTACCAGACAGGGTTACAGCCTGTGTGACCGTTTGACGAGCTACCACATACTGCCCTTCGGCCTGCTTCGCGCCCTTAAGGATACTTACAAGTATAATTACTACGATAATGACGCCGATAATTGATAGCAATTTATGGGCTTTTACCCACGCCCATATTTTTTTGAAAATGTCTTTGATTCGTTGCATATCGAATAAGTATACCTTCATCGGCCTTTTTTGCAATTACGTTATTTTGTTACCGCACAAGGCATATTGATTGAGCGATGGTTGCGAATATGATATACTTTTGCACATATGTCAGAAATGTATAGACCAAAATTTCTTACCGTACAAGATATTCGCGACGGTTGTATTCGATTAACAAACGGTGACGAGGAAGAGACGCGGATATGCGTAATCAATGAAGAATTCCGTCAGGGTTTTGACTTTATCGAACAATTTCCGCGGTCTGTAACCATGTTTGGTTCAGCCCGCCTGCCGCAATCCCACCCCAGTAGTCAGCTTGCCCGACGAATTGCGTTTCGACTTGCAAAAGAACTTGGTTTTGCAGTCATCACCGGCGGCGGGCCGGGCATCATGGAAGCTGCAAATCATGGCGCCAACGAAGCAGGAGGACGCTCTGTCGGAATCGACATAACATTGCCCCACGAACAGCATACGAATCCGTATGTAACCGACCATATACCCTTTTATTTCTTCTTTTCACGAAAGGTTATCCTAGCATACACCGCAGAAGCATACCTTTATTTCCCTGGCGGATATGGCACCTTAGATGAAATGAGTGGCATCTTGACCCTCATGCAAACTGGCAAGATTGAGCGCCGCCCTCTTATTCTGGTTGGCAGTGATTTTTGGAACCCATTGGTAAAATATTTTCAAGAAGTATATGTCGAGAAGTACCAAACCATTAGTCCCGAGGATATGAAATTGTTTGTAGTGTCCGACGATGATGACGAGATAATTGATATTATTAAAAGCGTTCCTACGCGCGAAAAAGCTCCCCCTGATCCCGGAGTCGAACAAGGTACTCCAAATTTATTTTTTGATTAGGTTATTCGACTGCTTGAATAAAACAGTCGTCGCAGTACAAATTAAATCCTTCTTCAGGCGAAATAATTGAATCGATATGCTTTTTGCAGTTACTGCAATTTGCAGCATGCGACTGAAGCACGTCACCTATTTTTACGCGCGAATCAATACGATATTGCGGATGTTCGGTCGGAAGCGGCAATCCTCGGCGACGATAAAAAGCTAATTCTGTTGCAATAATTTTAAATGGGCGGCTGGTCTTTTCGCATTTAATAGCGACATTGAGTATATCATCAGCAACTTCGTCTATTGTCTCAGGTAACGTCGACGAATCGACAATAGTAAGACTACCTACATTTGATTCTGTTTCTTCTTGATAAAAACCACCAATCTTTTCAATTACGGCCTGATCAAGCGGATACACCAATGAACTCACTGATACATTATATGCCTGTAGTGAATAACTAAAGGTAAGACCATCACCGTATGTTTCATCGTTTAACAACTTGCACTTTAATGTATCGACAATGTTCCAGTATTCTTCCGGTTCGTAAGGCAAGTTAAATATGTGGTACTTTTTATCCTCAAGTCCGATACACATAAAGCAGTATTCGACGCGCTTGCAGCTAAGACAAAACTCGCACTTTAGCGAGAACTTTGTCTGAGCCGAAAACTTAGTATGTGCCGCCTGCGAACCAACATTTGTCGTGTCATATAAATGATGCGAATGTCCGCCGGAAATTGACACATCCATCGAGTCATTATGCTGCAAAAGATTCGAGCAATGGCGCACGTGCTTTGAGCGATAAATTGCAATTGATTCGCGCACGTCGCTTGATTCGCGTACCATGACACCATCATAATCTTCGGACATCATATTTCGTTCAGCTCGAAATGGTGCTTGCTTTACCATCGGCCAAAAATCCTTTTCGAATTGCCGTATAGTACTGCGACGCAAAGGATTAAAGAATTCATTTTTACGCTTTAAAAATTCTTCACGATCAAGCTGCTGCCCGAACCATACATATCGTTTATTTCGCAAATTGACTGCACCTATACAGTCTTGGCAATTACGGCAATCGTATAAAAACCAGCAATCAATGCAATCGAGTGAAAAGTATGTATAATTGCTTGCCTTTACGCGCTCAGAACGAACCGCGTTATACGCGTTCTCGCATGAATGCGAAAACGAACTATCCATTACATCCTGCGAATTATTAATAGCTTGTGAATACCATAAATTCTCACTTCGAAAACACCCCGAAACATAGTAACCGTTTTTCATATCACGCCCACCAGTCGAATATTCGCTATTGATATTTGATGGGTCACGATTTGAAAGGCATGGCGCCGGCACGCTATTGCGAAGCTTCCAAAACTGATCACGAATCGAAGCATTTAGGTCAGGCTTAAAACCAAACGATACAGGATCAAACGTATTAGTGTAATAATCCATATCCACAACCTTGAACTGACAATTCGGAGGAACAGAAGAGATTACATTTTCGGAATGCCCGGGAGCCTCACAAGCGCGCTTGAAAAACTGTATCCAGCTGAAAAATGAATTGCGCTTCATGAATCGGCATGTTCGACAATAGTTAGGCGGTGGGACACGAAGCATCTTTAAAAACTCGATATCCTCGACAGTAATATTAAAGTCGCCTTCGCAGTACGGGTGCACGCCCTTAAATTTGCACGTTCGAGTATGAGGAACAAGTGTCTTGAAGATGCTATCAAGAAGTGCGTCAAATTGGGGCGTTTTGGATGTTTCCATATTTAAATAACTTCTTGCTGATAACACTGTTCGCAATAAACGATTTCGGGTCGTTCGGGCGCATAATTGGTTACGATATCTTTATTGCAATGTGCACAACTGCGGTTCCAGAACTTATATGGCCCACGGCGTTTGATGCGGTTTTGATGGCGGCAATAAAAACACACGCGAGGAATCGGCAGGTTCATTTTTTTATAAAACTGCAATTCTTGCGCGGTGATTTTGTAATTGCGCTGGCAGTTTTTGCAACACAAAATTTCGTCTACAATCGAATCTTGAATGTCCTTAATATGGTCAGGAATTTGATCAGCTGTTAGCGTCTGTTTTCCTTTTGTCATCTGTATTTCATCTTCCCAGCGAAATCCAAGTACCGAAGCTTGTTCTTTGGTTAATGGAAAGTTATCTTGCGCAACGGTTTCATTGTAGGCAAAAGGCGCAATCTGGGGCGGCATAATTAAGCCATGAATACCTAATTCGGTTAATTCTTTTACAATATGCGCCTTAATTTTTTCGTATTCTTCTTTCGAGTATTGTTTATTTAAAACCGAGTACTCGGCATTTTGCAATGCGTCACAGCCGATACAGTTATGGCAATTACCGACATAAAAACTATACAAAATATCCTGCGAATTCTCGGCACCATATGTACCTACAACGTTACTACAATGACCAGTCGCGATACATTCAAGTAATCGCTCGGACTTTGCCCCATAACCAGTTGTCCCAATCGAATCTTTTATTTCTTTTGAGGCAAAAACATAATGACAATCCTCGGAATTAGTAGACTCAAACGAATCCAACATATTTTTACACCCAAAAAGATAGTCGCCAGTAGAACCGACTGTTTTAATATTATTATTTTCCCGCCTTGGAAACTGCATCGAAAAATCAATGAATTTCTTTTTTGCTTCTTCAAGTTTTTCGAAGCTACCCAAAACATCCGTAAGTCGTCGTTCGTATTCATCCTTACTGACAGCTTCATTGAACCAGTGATAACTTTTATTACGGAGATTCACGCACCCAAAACAATTCATTAGACCACTGCAATTAAGCACAAGTATAGAATCAACACACCCGACCACGTTTTGCCCAAATACTATACCTGACGAATCCTGCACATTGATTGATTCATAACACCGCTCGGAGCCGGTAGCAAAGTACAAATCAAGCGAATCCTTTACGCTTCTCAGCCCGCGGCAATAAGCACAATCTTCGGCCATAGATGTATTAAATACTAGGTACGAGTTCTTACAACCTGATGCCATGTTTACATATTCACTGTTGATGTTTTCGCCATCACCTTTCGTAAGGTAGGTGGAAATTTTTGGCACCTTTTCAAACAGCTCTTTTAGTTGATCGTAAAATGGGCGATTATAATCGTATTCCATCGCATACTGTTTTGGATTCCATTTTTCGCTATAAAAACAACCGTGACAATATACTTTATAAGGCGACTTTGGATTATACATAGTCACAATGCTTTTTTGACACAAATCGCATTTGCGACCGCTATATAGTGTCGTTTCGTTTCGAAAAAGTGCGCGGCATTTAAACCGGCAATCGGGGCATTCAATCGGTACTGGCACCTGCATTTTTTGATAGAATGACAAATCATCATCTGAAATATCAAACGAGGTTTTACAGCGGGTGCACATTGTATGCTTCATAAGAATTACTTTTGTGTACTAATTCTACTACTTTTTATTCCGTTTACCACCTGTCGTATCGCCAAGTTTATACTTTTCTTTAATCAATTTCATTTGATCACGAATTAATGCAGCAGTCTCAAAATCAAGATCCTCGACTGCTTGTCGCATTTGAGCTTCTTTAATTTTTAGTAGCTGTTTCGGCTTCTTATCAAAAAGGAGCAAGTCGGTTTCAAGTTCTTCGATTACCGCCTTATCGTGAGCAGTCTCAAGTCGTGAAGTAATATCACGGATTTCCTTTTTGATGGTCTGAGGAGTGATTCCGTGTTCTGTATTATATTTAATCTGCAGTGTTCTGCGGCGATTTGTTTCGGCAATCGAATAATCCAATGCTTTCGTCATTTGATCGGCATACAAAATTACGCGCCCGTCGATGTTTCTCGCGGCCCGGCCGATAATCTGGATAAGCGATGTTTCAGATCGCAAAAACCCCGCCTTATCTGCATCCAGAATTCCAATGAGCGTTACTTCGGGCAGATCCAAGCCCTCACGCAGCAAGTTAACGCCGACCAAACAATCAATTTCTGCTCGACGCAATTTTGTCAAAATCTTGATCCGATCAAGGGTATCCACGTCACTATGGAGATATTCAGCCTTAATTCCCTGTTCTTTTAAGAATGTTGCAAGATCTTCCGCCATTCGCTTTGTAAGGGTTGTAGCAAGCACGCGGTTTCCTTTTGCAATCTCTGCAACCGCTTCGGGGATAAAATCATGAATCTGACCCTTGTATGCATCGGTGCCTGTAGCACCTCGAACCTCGATGAGGGGATCTACGAGTCCAGTCGGGCGAATTACTTGTTCGACGACCTGCTTCGAAGTCTCGTATTCTTCTTTACCTGGCGTTGCGGATACGAAAATCATTTGTCCGACGCGCTTATCAAACTCGGCACGCTTGAGCGGACGATTATCAGCAGCACTGGGAAGCCGGAAACCATGTTCAATAAGAGTATTTTTACGCGACTGGTCACCTGCATACATTCCGCCGATCTGCGGAAGTGTTACATGGGATTCATCAATAAATGTAAGAAAATCAGCAGTACCGTCTGCATTATAAGGAAAATACGAAAGCAAAGTCTCAGGTGGTTCACCAGCATTTTTACCAGACAAGTGGCGCGAATAGTTTTCAATACCGCTGGTGTACCCCATTTCGCGAATCATCGCCATGTCATGCTGGGTTCGGCGCTTCAAACGTTCAGCCTCAAGAATTTTTCCCTC
>CAYZZD010000002.1:0-16252 GCA_964482675.1 uncultured Candidatus Saccharibacteria bacterium | reverse complement strand
CCGTACACCGACATCAACAGTAATTACCAATGCATCCTTGCTCCAATCAGTAATCGTCTGGCATACCCGTGTCGAAACTCCGTACCCATCTTGCGCGCGGTCAGGAAAAAAGACTTTATATTTTTTATATTTGATTGCAATCAAAAAGTCGGTAACTACAGTAGCGGCCGAGACGCCATCGGCGTCATAGTCAGCATAGATGGCAATTGGCCGCTCTTCACGAAGCGCTTCGATAAAACGATCCACGCCCCCATGCATCCCATCCATAGTAAAAGGGTCGGACAGGTTTCCATACCCTATATGTAAAAATGCTTCAATATGATCGAGCGTGCTCAACGCTCTACTGGCAAAAACCTTTAATTGCCAAGGAAGATATTTTTTGCGCAGCTCATCGTTCTGGATTGCCGAATCATCGACATGGATTATGGCGTTCATGATTGTCTACTATAGCACAAGCATGCTAGTATTTAGATATGGACAATTGCGTGTTTTGTAAAATAGTACAGAAAGAAATTCCCGCCCATGTCGTATATGAAGACGATGATTTCATGGTGTTTTTAGACATCCATCCGCAGACCGCAGGGCATGTGCAGGTTATTCCCAAAAATCATGTGCGCTGGGTATGGGACCATGAAAACATCGCTGCCTACTATCAGCTAGTGCAAAAAATAGCCTTAGCCCAGCGCAAGGCGTTTGGCACCGAATGGATCATCAGTAAAGTTGTCGGCGACGAGGTTCCGCATGCGCATGTCTGGGTATTCCCATCAAAAGAAGGCACTGGTGACCCGACCGACTTTGAAACCAATGCCGCAAAATTAAAACAAGCCCTTGGTTAATCCAAAAGCTTGTTTTTTATCTCTTCTTCTTTCGACTATTTTTTCTTCCTGCTTTTAGTTATTTGCTTATCTAATTCACGTAGATACGCATTTAACTTGTTTTTTTGCACTTCCAAGGCGTCAATCAACCCTTTATCCGGTTTGACAATATAATCAGAATTTTTAATCAGCAATTCCACTTGTTTAGGCTTCTGTGCCTCACTTTTTAGATATTCGTACTTGATTAATAATTTCTTAGTCTGATCAAGCATATCTTTAAGCTCCGAAACCGAATAGCGACTCAGCTCTTGCGTTGATTGAATTTCAATACTCGGTGCCAGAAGAATGTGAGTAACACGATTATTTATTTCCACAACAATTCTTTCCAAATATTTTGCATACTTGAGATAATCACTACTTGGCACAACCTCACTGAGGTTAAACGAATGGTGTGCATTTATATTTTTTTCAGCTATGGGAGTATTTTTTTCGATTACACTCTGTACTGCTATCTGCAGCGATTGCAGGGCGTCTAAAGATAGTTTTGTCAGGTCTTTGTATACTACTGGTTTTATCTCTCTATTCATACTTGTTTTTTTATATTATGCATCATATTATTTACGTGTCAATACTTGTTATCCTAACAAAAAACGCCTCTACTATTACGTAGGGCGTCTTTCGTTAAAAGAAAAGATTTACTTAATTTCAACCTTTCCACCTGCTGCTTCAATTTTAGCCTTGATAGCATCAGCTTCTTCCTTCTTAACACCTTCCTTAAGTTTAGCAGGAAGTGCTTCAACAAGGTCTTTAGCTTCTTTAAGGCCAAGACCAAGAAGCTCCTTAACTTCCTTCATCACTGGAATCTTCGCGCCACCATCGGCAACAAGCATAACAGTGAATTCAGTTTGAGCCTCGGCAGCTGGTCCAGCTGCGGCACCCGGTGCTGCAACTGCGGCAGCCGATACGCCAAACTTAGCTTCGAATACTTTTACTAATTCGTTCAAATCAAGAACTGACATTTGTTCGATTTCTGAAACGATCTTTGAGAACTTCTCAGGTACGACTACGTTGTTTTCTTCTGACATAATGTTAGTGGTTAAAACCGATAATTAAGCTCCTTTCTTTTCTGCGATCTGGCCCAATGCGATAACGAATGACTGGATCGGAGAATTGATAACGTTGACGAACATACCGCGGAGCACGGGCATATCCGGAATGGTTGCAAGCGCGGTGATTTCTGTCGAAGATTGTAGTTTTCCTTCGAAGATACCTCCTGCCAAGGTAATATTGTCTTTGTGGGTCTTTTGAAACTCAAAGACTTCACGAATCGGTGCAAGAACATCTGTTCCGTATGCGATCGCAATATTGCCCTCAAGGCCTGATACCGTAAAACCTGCTGCCTGAAGACCACGGTACAACAAAGTCTTTTTCAAGACCAAGTAACCAATACCTTTTGACGCAAGATTTTTGCGCAATTCGGTAGTAGCACCGCTATCCAAGTTCTTAAACTGCACAAACGTAAGTGTTTTTGCTTCTTTAAGAATATCAGCAAGCTTGCCGGTAATAGCACGCTTTTTCTCTTTTGTTACTGCCATAAGAGAAAATACTGTTTATGAATGATTAAAGAACGACCTTTTAATTCTAGGAAAGAGCTTCGGTAAGCTGTAATTTCAAGGGCACACGACCCGCTTACTGTCTTTAGCCTAGTACCCAGTACTTTACTGATTTATCAATAAAAGTCAACTCTTTAAAAATGAATGGTATACCCCTTTTTAGCCAATAGTTCTTTAATATATATCATCCGATCATTAATTTCCTCAAAATGGGCCTCGGCGTCTGGATCAAGTAATGTCGCACTACTTTTTTCGGAATGGGCATATTCAGCCAACTCGGCTTGCAATATATTAGCCCGAATCAAAAGTTCTTCTAGGGTCAATTTCGCATATGCAGACTCAAAACCCTTGGGTTGCTTTTCAAATGCAAATTTGGGAATTTCAAACTTCATACATCCATCTTGTCGATACGACGCTGGTGTCGCCCGCCATCAAATGAAGTTTCTAAAAATAACGTAAGAGCTTTCTGTGCTTCGTCTTCCAAAATATAGGCGGCAGCAAATGAAAGGACATTCGCATCATCATGTGCACGAGAATGCCTTACGAGTTCAAAATTCACTCCATAAAAAATTGCGGCGCGGACTCCTTTGAATCGGTTGGCACACATGGCTTCCCCTTGACCTGACGCACCAAAAATCACCCCGCGCGAATTTACATCTCCCTGAACCGCCTCGGCAACTGATTTTATAAAATCAGGATAATCATCAGTCTCGTCATATTTAAAAGCACCCTTGTCGATTACGTCATGCCCAAGACCAGTTAAATATTCTTTAAGCTTTTCTTTTAATTCAAATCCAGCATGATCGGTTCCTAAGTAGATTTTCATATTATTTTCCATCATCACCCTTAGCGATAATACGCTTCTCAAATCCCCCACGCTTTTCGCGTTTTTGTGCCTGGACCAAAAGTACGTCTGAAAATTCAGGAAGCTTCTTCAATGCATCAACGACTTCTAGAATATCAGCCAGCTCCTCGACATTTTTGTCAGCCAAGAATTCCTGAATTTCCTCGCCAAGTTTTGATATAAGGGCTTCCTTGTACTCCAAGTCGTCAGCAATCCGCTTTTCGTACGGAATATTTTTACTATCAAGCATTTCAGGAATCTTATCGCGAACTAACTTTTCGTATTTCATATATGTTGCCCAGTCTTAATAACATGGTCAACCAATGTTCGCGTGTACCCCATCTCGTTGTCATACCATGCCAATACCTTTACCAGGTCCCCATCGATAACGCGCGTCATTTCAAGATCAGCAATAGATGCAAATTCACTTCCCAAAATATCAGATGACACCAACGGCTCTGCAGTTACGCCAAACAACTTACCCCAACGCGTACTTTTTGCCGCATCTTTTAAAATCTGATTTACCTCGTCAACGGTTGTTTTTCGTTTTGCCACAAACGTTACGTCAACAATCGATCCGGCCGGCACGGGAACCCGCAATGAAATGCCATCGAATTTTCCGGTAAGCGATGGATATGCTTTAGTAACGGCAATCGCTGCACCTGTCGAGCTAGGCACAATGTTTTGCGCAGCAGCGCGTCCTTCACGTAGATCTTTTTTACTTGGACCGTCCACCAACGCCTGCGAAGCGGTGTATCCATGGGTAGTCGAGAGTATTGCTTTTTGAATCCCAACCGCGTCATCCAAAATGCCAATCAGTGGGCTTGCCGCATTGGTAGTGCATGATGCATTACTGGTGATATCACAGGTGCCAAACTTTTCTTCATTTACTCCAAGTAAAATAGTTTCACCATGAACGTCGGCAGTGTCGCCATCTTTTGCCGGAGCTGTAATGACGACTTTTTTCGCGCCGCAATCAATGTGGAATTTTGCCTTGTCGTATGATGTAAATAATCCGGTTGATTCGACAACGACATCAACATTTAA
The DNA here is from genome assembly GCA_964482675.1 of uncultured Candidatus Saccharibacteria bacterium. GTDB lineage: Bacteria > Patescibacteriota > Minisyncoccia > Phycocordibacterales > UBA1006 > CAYXKF01. The sequence goes on along the minus strand of CAYZZD010000002.1, from coordinate 11,933 downwards.
TTCTTTCCAGGGCAATTTGGTCGTATCTTTTTCTGACACAAATCGAACGGGATGCCCTCCAATAATAATGTGCGTGCCGTCGTTTGTAACATCGTACTTCCAAGTTCGATAAACGGTATCGTATTTTAAAAGATACGAAAGCGATTCGATCGTACCCAAATCGTTTACCGCAACGACATCAATCTCTGGACGTTCCCAAGCAAGTTTTAAAAACGCACGGCCGATACGGCCAAACCCATTAATCGCAACGCGGATTTTTTTAGATTCCATATACGAGCATTATATCACATTAGTACCCCGCCTTCTTATATTTCGCCATAACTTCAGATTCGACTTCATCGCGCGGGCGGCCGAACTTAAGATATGACAATTGTTTGATATTTTCTACTTGATCCTTGTTCGATGGCGGATAGTTTTCAGTAACCATGTTAAACGGTTTTACCGGCTGGCCGCCTGCCAGCATCGACAAATACGCATTGCGGTTATCCAACTTCGTTATGTCCTCCCAGGTAAATGTTGGCTTCACGCGTGGTTCAAGTGCCTTTGCATCTTCCGAACTAATGCGGAAGATAGCCATCGAACCGACGTTACCCAAAACCGCATCGCGGATATTGTCTTTAAGCTGCGCCATAAACTGGTGTGCCATGTTAATCGACAGACGATACTTACGCGCTTCGGACAAAATAGACGAAATTGCCGGAGTTGTCACGTTTTGAAACTCATCAATATACAAGAAGAAGTCTTCGAACTTTTTACCATAACTGTCTACGCGTGAAAGCGCGGCCATTTGGATTTTTCCGACGATCACCATGCCAATTAAGTTTGCATTGAGTTCACCCAATCGCCCCTTGGAAAGATTTACCAACAAAATCTTCTTATTATCCATTACTTCACGCATGTTAAATGCGGACTTTTCCTGCAGGACAACCGGACGCATGATTTCGTTTGAAATAAATGGGTCAAACTTTGATGAAATGTACGGCACAAAGTTCGACAGCGATTGTTCGCCCGAAGTTTCCTCGGCGCTTTTCCAAAATTGGTGCACAATTGGATTAGTGCAGTACGACAATTTCATATCGCGAAATTCTTTTTCGGCAATCACGCGTGTGATTTCAAGCAGTGTGCAGCCTGATTCAGGATGCGACATAACCGCCATTGCGGCATTTTTAAAATACTGCTGGAACATCGCGCCTCCCTGTTGCTCCATGTTAAACAACTGGTTAAAGATACCCATCAGCTCGTCAATTACCAGCGATTTCTGTTCGGGGCGATCTTGATCAAATTCAAGCATGTTTAAGCCAATTGGGCGCGGCGTATATGCTGGGTCAAAGTAGATTACATCGTCAATACGTTCGGGTGGGATAAATGACAAAATCGTTTGGATGTCCGTTCCGTGGGGATCGATATAACACACCCCATGACCAGCCTTGATATCCTGAGCGATCATATTCATGAAAATACCGGTCTTACCTGTACCAGTCTGACCTATCACATAAAAGTGACGCATACGATCTTCGGGAGCAAAATGTATCTTGGTAACTTTATTTTGATACGTATTTTCACCTAATACGATGCCCTGATCTGAAAGTTCGATAGGCGGCGGAGCAACAGCAGCACGAGCATGCTTAAGTTCGGCCTGATCCTCGACTGTTGCTGGAAAGTGAAACAATGTTGCCAGTTCTTTAAAGTTTAGCGTAAGCCGCTCGCGACGATTATAAATGCGGTAGCTAAAACTATGCAAAAAGTCGAACATATTCGATTTACTTGGTTCAACAAATTGCAATCCGGTCGAAGTCGTATCGGTGAACTGATTAAACGCCGACTTCATATCGTCCAAAATTTGCCGTGAACGCGCCTCGGTCTTGCTTGATGCAATAATACGGACATGAGTTTCAATGATCGTACTTTTAAGCTTTTCGGTAATACTATTCACGTAGTCTTGGTGTGCTTCAGGTTTTTCTTTGGTGCCATCGTCAAAAAGCAACGAACTGACATCGGCAAGAAGCTGGGTATGCAGTTGGGTTACGTACGCTACTGCTTTCTTCAATTTCTTGCCTTTTCGCACTTCATCGAGCACCTTGCCATATTCCTTAATAAGATTTTGCCCGACTGGCATGATTACAAACTGAATTGCAGCACCTTCGCCTGCTTTTTCAATCTTTGAAAAAGCATTCAAAAGAACATGCAACGGATCGTGCTCGATCTGATCATAGGTTTTTAACTGCAGCACATCCGATACGGTCGACTGCGCATACGCACCCAATGACACCCCTCCCTCACAAAAAACATTATAGTCATCAAACACCTCGGTAATTTTTACATCGTGATACAAAGCGTTTACCTGTTTTTCAAACAAACTCACTTTATGGTTTGGCACGCACGCATAAAATACAATATGCGGCGAATTATTTGCCATGGCAATTTCGAGCGTAAAGTAATTGCGATCACGGTTATTGGCATCACCCGCAACTGCAAGCATGCCGGCATAAAACTGCTCCATCAGTTGGATGAGTTCTTTATACCCCTGCTTTTTATCCTCACTAGGTCGAGGTAACGTTACTTCAAACAATCGCATATCGATTGCCTTATACAATTCTTGTTTTGGAGTAAGTCCCGGTAGGTGGTGTTGTGAAATTAAATACTCGGACAAAAAGCGCTGAAAATCATCATCAAGGTGAGGATCTTGCATATGCGCCAAAACATCAAGCGCACTTTTGACTCCATGCTCAATCATAATACCGTAGAGTTCTCCAATGCGCCCATCGTGGGTTTCAGGCGAAAGCCGCAATGTCAGGGTCTTCTCTTCAACTGGCATACTTTTATGCAGTGCGTCTAATACCTCGGCTTTTTTCGCCGACTTGTATGACTTGATCAATTCAATCGCCATACCATTCACCTCTTCGGGCGACGGTTCTCGCTTTTCAGACATAGAAAAATCCTCGTGACGTTTTGCCAGCTGATTTTTTAAAAACAAAAGCTCATCTTCAGGAGACTTTGGTTTTTCGAAGGTAGGTATATTAAGACCACTGACCATATATGTTGATTATACCACTCGGGCATTATTTTTTCTATTAACCTAAATAAAATCCCCCCGCGTATGCAGGGGGCTTTTTTTACATTAAGAATTAATACAGACTCAAGGCAAATCATTCATAATAGACACGATGCAGACAATGATCTTCATCATTATCCAGAGCAGTAACAAGAAAAAATTTTCCATTTACATTTAAAACTCTGGATAGGTTGGAATGCATACGCATTTCGGCTGAAGTGTATATCAGATTACCTAACGCGCTAAATTTGCTCATATATCCATTTCCTGGTGATATGGGAATATTAAATACATAAAAGTTACTATTAACACAAAAAAATCGGTCCACGGTAAAGGGAGTAGAACCAAGCTGAATATTTCCAATATATGTTAGCAGTGTTCCATTGAGCAAATATTTTGCAATAGTATTCGACATTGTTGCGCTATTCGCCGCATCGTAAGAAAAATAAAAAGTGTCCGCCTCGCTGGTCATGTAAGAAAGTGTGGTATTTCCAAACGAATGACCAATAACTGATATAGGTACCGGCACCTGAGTAATATCATTTGCATTAAATCGATAGATATGATGATTGAAAGAATTATCTGCCGACAATACGTACAAATAGCCATTTTTAAGTACCGCGCTCTTGGTTATTTCATTACCCGGCAAAACAGTTTTTCTCCAATAAGTACCTTGCTTCTGAAAATAAATGGTTGTCCCATTATTAGAAGTTAATAGGTATGCAATAACATCTACTGTTGCTTGTTGGAAAAACTCTCGATTACCCGAGCTATATCCCAGGCCGCCGTCATAACAAATAGTCATCAAATCGTTAGTAGTTATATCTATTGACCCCGTTGCTCCGGTATTACCAGTCACGCCCTGCAAACCAATAAGACCTGTAGGGCCCGTAATCCCTGGTTGTCCTGTTGGGCCCGTAGGTCCAAGTAGAGAAGATGAGGGGGTTTTTAAAATATTTCCCGCTGAATCAATAATAATGTTGTATAAATTTGACAAAGTGGCAACCGGAACTGAGTCTACTTTCAAAGTGCCCACTACATGCAATGTAGCCTCAGGATTGTTGGTTCCTATGCCAACCCTACCCTGCCCTGAAAGCCGAAGCTGTTTTCCGTTTAGAGGAATCTCGGTATCATTATTCAACTGACTCCCACCCAAGGTAACATTAGAATTTAAACCCCCTGTTGCCGTTAGGCCATTATTAGCAGTAATACTATTTTGCGGCCCGGTTGCACCAGTTGCTCCCGGCAGCCCTTGACTCCCTTGAACTCCAGTTGCACCCGTTGGACCAGTAGCACTATTAGCAGCATATAATGCATACGGTACACTTATAAGTTGAGTTGTACCCATATCCATAAATCCCGAATTGTCTATATCCGCCTCGACATGTAAATATTTTTTACCGTTTCCCCAACTGACAATTGACATGTTTGACATACTACCTATTTCTGCTGTAACGATGCCAAGCGAGTTCGTGATTAAGTTTTGCGTTTCAGTAAATACCACAATGCCATTTTGAGTTGCGTCATAGATGGTAAATCGAATATCAACCGATATATTACCGGCCAGTGGTTCCCCTGCGGCATTTCGAACAACGGACTGGTAATTAATCGTCTGCGGGGCCTGAGCATTTATCGTAACTTGTATGCTCAACAAGATAAGTAAAAGGGAAAGATTTTTCAATTTTTTTATTTTTTTAATTTAACAAATAGTTCTTATTAATAATATTCCAAGCAGATAAAATTTATTTAAAGAGAAACCCTCCAATTACCACAACAGGGGGGTCTAATACATTTTTTCTAAGTAAAAACCACCCCTTTCGGAGTGGTTTTTACTAAACTGTATCTAAGTAAAAATATACTTAATCAGTTATTACGCATCAAGTGTATCTGACAAGGTGTAGTAATCTTGTGCAGGTGATAGATCGTAATTTGTTACGTTACCAGAAGTGTCAGTGTCATAACCAACAGCTTCAAGTTGCGCACGTACGTAGTGACCAGCAGTGATAGTACCTGTAGCTACTGAGATAGTAGCGGTGAAGGTTTCAGTATCACCTTCGTTGATCACAAAGCGTCCTGTATCAGTATCAGCGGTTGAGCTGATAGCTGATGCAGATTCAGTACCAGAAGTTGTTACAGCAGCGCCTGTTTCATCGTACACAGTGTATGCAAGACCAGCAGTAGCTTGACCAGCTAGAGTTGTTCCCTGTAGTACGCCCTTCGGAATGTAGAAATCATCACCGAAAGCAGTCATCTTGTAACGAACTGTCCATGACAATTTAGTATGAGCACCTGTATCATCAGAAGTTACCTTTGGATTGTCTCCAATAACTTCAAAGTCGGATACTGATACACCTGTTGAGTAAAGTGTCATAGTTTCAGCTGAAGCCGTACCATCTACGGTACCAACATCGTCACCAGAATCAGCGTCTTCTACATCACCTGAAGCAACGTTAGCCTCAGCAAGAACGGTCGAACCGTTTGCATAATTGGCAGCGTTAGTTCCCTGTGACTTGAATTTAACCTTAACGGTTACTTTCATGGTATCGCCAGCGTTAACAACGACATCGTCGTCTTCTAGGTCACCGTAGTTGAAAGTTTGAGTTGATCCAGTGCCAATAGAGTCATCAGTGTTGTAAGTTGTACCATCAACAACGATGTAAACATCATCAACAACTTCGTCTAGGTTGTCACCAGTACCGGTTGAGCCGATAGTGATGTCAACTGGGAAGTCATTAATCTTGATGTCTGCACCATCAGAGTCAGCCTTGACCTTGAACACTGCAATGGTTTCAGTAGTAGAGGTGTTCTCTTTAACTTCCATTGAGCCAGCAGATGGGCTTGATGAATCTTTGCTTACAGTGAATTCAGATGTAGCACCTGATTCTTCGATGCTAAATGAGGCAGTGTCAGTTGAACCAGCTTCGTCTAGGAAGCCGTCGCCGTCTTCAAAACGAATACCGTCAGCATCACCAGGGTTTGAAGCGAATTCAATTTCCCAATCTTCACCATCGTTTGTTCCGTCAACTGATGAAGCAATATCTGCTACAACAGTGATTTCTGCGGTGTCATCTTCATTAACAACTAGGTCAATGCCTGAAAAGCGAAGACGATAAGTGTCGTTAGTTGAAGTTTCATCCCAATCAGACTTTGAACCTGTGTCCATAGAAGCGATTTCATCGCCGTCTACTTCCAAAGATACACTGTCGAAGGTTTTCCATGGGTCCATTTCATCGTTTGCACCATCAGCGTTGAAAGTTACATCAATACGATTGATGCGAACATCACCGTCCTGAGCTTCCAACTTAATAGTACCGATTTCAGCACCAGACTGTCCTTCTGACAATGAAGTGTCATCAGCGTCATTTACATTCTTAACGTCGATTGAACCTTCACCAGAAAGTGAACCATTTGATCCACCAGTGTTAGTGTCGCATGAAGTCGTAGTTGCTGAAGCAGCAGCTAGAGCGTTCTGAGTCATTGGGCCAGCGATGCCGTCAGCTGAAAGCATCTTTGAAGCCTGGAACATTTTGACAGCGTTTGCGGTCATAGGACCGTAAGAACCGTCGATTGCAATAGTAGTAGCGCCTCCGAAAGCCTTAAGGCCTGTCTGAAGTGCAACTACAGCTGGACCTTTCGCACCTGAGCGAAGAGTCACGCCTGCAGCTGTGTAGCCGTAGGTTGTAGTTGGAGTACATGCAGCCTTAGCAGAAAAGGCAAAGCCCAATACTGCCGCTGAAGCTACAAGCACAACAACTGCTTTAGTTAAAGTGTTTGTCAAATTCATAACAATTGTTATCAATGCAATGTCACCGTTTTTAATGTATGCATAATTACGCGTAAATTTATAATGTGCATACAAACGGCTTATTGCGTCCTCTCACACGTTCATGATTGTGACGAGCAATCATTATTGCTGAACGTGCTCGACCAAAGCGCGCAACATTTTTATATGTTATGCGATCAGGCCGAGCTCGTTAAAACAATGTGTGAGAATTCTTATAATATATGTATCCGTCTGTTTTGAGTCAGACGAGATCTAATAAGATTTCTCCACTATTTAATTTACAATGATCAAGAATACAGCCAAAACAGAACCATTACGGAACTGCCGGTTATTGTAGCATTCCCTGAAAAAGAGTGCAACCATATAGGGAAAACTTACATCATGCAGCGTCTACCTGTTATTGACGATATATATGTATAAATCTTACAAGATACAAATACCCCATCTTGTGGAGTATGATTTGGCAGAAACATCAAGACTGGTGCATCATTAATACGACATTATGAACCTAGGCTGACCGAATAATACGATAAGTACTCCAGCGCTTATTTCCTTCACGGGCAATCTGTCCCTTTTGAATCAGATCAATAAGATCGCGCTGGATCGTCTTTTCACTAACGCCTTTGATTTGAGATATTATATCAGCAATCGTAACAACATTTTTATTTTGCATTAGAGACAAGATTACCTGCTGACGCTCGTTGCCAGGTTTTACTACATTATTCTTAACGGACATGGGTTCATTTACTACCGCTTTTTGAATGTCGTTTTGCAATGGTTTAACTACAGAGATAGGTTTAGGGCTTTTAGCAATTTCAATGTCGTTTTGAACGCTTGATTGCGATGCAGCAGCCTGCATGCCGGAAGGCGCCTTCGCTGGCGTTTGAATATTTTTAACCAGCGCCTTAGGAATAGAAAAGTATGCGACATGATCTGGCACATAGGGTGCACTTTCAGATTGCATAGTGTGAAGTGCATATTGAGTTACTGTCGAACGCATATCCGTAAGAGCGTCAACCAACACGGCACGGTTCATCATAGTGATATACGCAGCCAAAGATGCCGTTTCAATTTGTGCAACAAGTTTGTCGATGTAAACGACAGACTGCATAAAAATTTTACCGCACAGTACGGGGTCAATAATGTCCTTTACGAACAAAAGATCCATGAGATCAGTTGATGTCTTTTTAACATCATAATGCATAGGGTCATCTACTGGAATGAATTTTGCAACCATATAAACGGCACCTTGGATCTTCTTTGCCTTTTCAGCTATATTTAACAATATGTCGTTTTGCGTTATGTCTTTTAGAGGTTTTTCAAACGTAAAAAGCTTGTCGGTAAGGTTGGTGTCTTTTTGGTGAGTTGATGCGACAGCGCTGTCGTTTTCCATATAGGTTTGAGTATAGTCATGACGTTTATTTTTGCAAGAGTCGTTTATTTAAGGTATGCAAATCAAATACCCTAAACCACACACCCTTACCACCGCTTTACCTTTTTAAAAATTCAAACCCGCAGAGTTTGAGCATAAACGGAGGCACTACTCTTATTAAAATTCGACGCGGGTCACTATCATTCAATTGGCGAGTTAGTTTAAAAGTTGCACAATTGAGGTAGACATGAAATGTGAAAAAATATTTACAAAAACGCAAGAAAAAGATGCTCTAATGTGATACAATACTTCACATATTAACTACAAAAACATGGACGACATCAAACGAAAAAAAATCAAAATTGTGCGCCGCGATGATACAGTAGAAGTAATTGTTCATCGCCGAACACAAAACATTATTGTTGGAATAATTTTATTATTTATCACTTTAGGATTTGCACTTGGCGCCACAGGACAAGCGGGTGCCTTCGGGTCATTTTTATATCATCGTGTTGCAGAAACTTTGCTCGGGTTCGCCGCTATTTTGCTCCCTCTTGGATCACTTGGGCTCGGGATCTTTTTTTTAAAAAATGAAAAAGAGATTCCTGCAGGCAAGGTTGCAATGATGGGCTTGTTTGGACTTGCACTGGTAACCCTACTTGCTGTCAGCTTCCCTGCCCATGAATTTAAAATGACAACCGGTGGCGGTGGTATCATTGGCGCATTCTTAAGTGAACCATTGATTCATTTTTTTGGACTTTACCTTGCGATTATTCTTCTAGCCTTGGTACTGATTGGATCGTTTGGACTCATATTTTTACGTCACGATATTCCAACCATACTGCACGGTCTTTTTGAAAAAATACGAATGTTTTTTGCGCGTACTCACAAAAAGGAAATAACGGTCCCTGATGAAGAGCCTGAACCGGAAGAAGAAGAGGAGGAAAAACCCGTATCTCAAAAATCTCAAAAGGCGGCCATACAAGAGCCGGCAAACAATGACTTGTCGGATATGACAATCAACTCCTTTGATACAAAAAAGAAACCATCACGCAAAACACTGATATCTACTACTGGCATACTTCCTCCCCTGTCTTTATTGGTCCAGACTCAAGAAAAACCGGAATTCGGTGACATCAAAGCAACTGCAAACCTGATTCAGCGTACTCTTTCTAATTTTGGCATTAACGTCGAAATGGACGAAGTATCTGTTGGTCCGACAGTCACCCGCTACGCCCTGAAGCCCGCTGAAGGGGTAAAACTTTCCCGCATCGAAGCATTGGAACAAGATCTTGCCCTGGCACTGGCTGCGCACCCGCTACGTATCGAGGCACCTATTCCCGGACGAAGCCTCGTGGGTATCGAAGTACCCAATAAAGGCAAGGCAACAATCCGCATTGCATCATTGTTAGCCGATGAAGGCTTTGCAAATCCAAAGTTCCAGCTCCCTGTTGCACTTGGTAAGGGCGTTACCGGTAAAGTCCATTTTGCTAATATCGCCAAAATGCCCCATCTTTTGATCGCTGGTGCCACAGGTTCTGGTAAGTCAGTAACCGTACACAATATGATCATTTCTTTGCTGTATCGGCACACCCCAGAAACCTTACGTTTTATCTTCGTCGATCCTAAACGCGTGGAATTAACCTTATACGACAAGATCCCTCACCTGCTGACACCGGTCATCAAGGATCCAAAAAAGGCCATCTTGGCACTGCGGTGGGCTGGAAAAGAAATGGAACGCCGCTACGATATTTTGGAACATAATGTGGTACGTGATATTCACTCATACAATGAAAAGATTGTTAAGCCGGCATATGAAAATGTTGATCCGAACATAGACCCAACCACCCTACCAGAGAAACTCCCTTATATAGTCATTATTATCGACGAGTTAGCCGACATTATGCAGGCGTACCCTCGTGAACTTGAAGCTGCAATCGTTCGATTGGCACAAATGTCGCGAGCCGTGGGTATCCACTTGATATTAAGCACACAGCGTCCTTCGGTAAACGTCATTACTGGCCTTATTAAGGCAAACATTCCCGCCCGCTTGGCCCTACAAGTATCTTCACAGATTGACTCGCGCACCATTTTAGACACCACGGGCGCAGAAAGCTTGCTGGGTGCCGGAGACATGCTCTATATCGATGGTGAAATGGCAAAGCCAACACGTATCCAATGTGCATTTATCTCTGAAGATGAAGTTAAAAAGGTTGTCGCCTATCTTCGCAAACATACCGAAGATGTATTTGATGAACTTGATTTGGGTGACGGCCCAGCAACATCTGATAAAACAATATTCGACGTAGGACTGGGTGGCGATGCCGATGATGATATGTACGAAGAAGCGAAACGTGTTGTCATTGAAGCAGGTAAAGCATCAACAAGCTATATCCAACGCAAGTTGCGTGTCGGCTATTCGCGCGCTGCCCGACTTATGGACCTTCTGGAAGAAAAAGGAGTTATTGGCCCCGCCGATGGAGCTAAACCCCGCGAAGTACTGGTTGCAGGAGCGCCGAAACCTGCAAATGACGAAACCATAGAAGAGAGCGATGAGTAGTACATTTACCCTCTCGAAATATATTATTGCAATCGCGATCATTGTAGCCTTTGGATATGCGTTATTCGCGACTCACACATTATGGCGCGGCCCCGTATTTGTGTACTTACTACCGCACGATAAAACAATAACTACAGAATCGACTGTTACTATCGAAGGACATGCACGTCGCGCACAGTCGATTACGATCAATGATTTCACCGCGACTCAAGACCTAAGTGGGTATTTTGCGGAAGAGTTTGCCCTATCAACCGGAGAAAACAGCTTCAAAGTAACACTGACTGATAAATTTGGACACACTAAAATACGCCTTATACGAATTGTAAAAGAAGGGTCCGTACCCTTGACTCCCCTTGTCCCAGAAATACCAGAAACCCTTACCCTGCAACAAGATAGTGATAGTACAGATGTTAGCAGCGATGCTATCGATATGGTACTATAAGATATTATCCGTAATTTAAAAATACTTATGGCGAAAGCAAAAAAAGCACCGAAAGAAACAGCGGCTTCAGATAAGAAACAAGGAAAATTGTCAGAACTTTCAAGTACGATCAAGATGATCCAGACGAAATTCGGCGAAGGCTCAATCATGAATCTAGGTGAAACGCCTAAGGTAAATGTGGGTATCATTCACACCGGTTCGATTGGATTGGATCACGCATTGGGAATCGGCGGTTACCCGCGCGGACGCATATTGGAAATATTTGGCCCCGAGTCATCAGGAAAAACCACGCTGACACTGCACGCAATCGCAGAGGCACAAAAAGAAGGCGGCATCTGTGCATTCATAGACGCTGAACACGCAATGGATCCTGAATATGCAAAGAAGCTTGGCGTAAAGATCGACGAACTTCTAATTTCGCAGCCCGACACTGGCGAACAAGCACTTGAAATTGTTGAAAGCTTGGTCCGATCAGGAAAAATTGATCTAGTAGTTGTCGACAGTGTTGCGGCATTGACCCCAAAGGATGAAATCGAGGGTGAAATGGGACAAGCCCAAATGGGTAAGCAGGCTCGACTGATGTCACAAGCGCTGCGCAAACTTACTGCAATTGTGGCAAAAAGTAAGACTACCATCATCTTCATCAACCAAATCCGCATGCAAATCGGCATGATGTTTGGTAACCCAGAAACAACAACAGGGGGCAAGGCATTGAAATTTTAC
>CAYZZD010000001.1:0-16390 GCA_964482675.1 uncultured Candidatus Saccharibacteria bacterium | reverse complement strand
GATTCGACTGCCTTTAATATCATATCGCGATATTCTGCAGGCAAAGCCGCCAACTGCTTTGAAAGAACCGCCGCGATCGCCTTATGCTTGATTTTTGAAAATATATCTCCAAACATACTTGCGATACTACTGAATCCTGGCATTAAAAGCAAGGTTGGCAATGTGCCGATTTCAGAGTACATTTATTATATGGAATTCACCAATATCACCGAACTACACAAGCACTACAATGAACAAATCGACCTACCGATAAAAAAGAACGCAACGCAGGCAGTATTTGGAAATGGTCATCCCAAAAGTCCTATCGTGTTCATAGGTGAAGCGCCAGGCAAAAGCGAGGACAAAGAAGGAGTCCCCTTTATCGGGGTCGCAGGAAAGTTCCTGAATGAAATGCTGGGAACCATAGGCTTGAAACGCGAAGATATTTACATTACCAACATCGTCAAATACCGCCCGCCAGATAATCGCGACCCCGAACCCGACGAGAAAAAAGCCTGCGCACCTTGGCTGTATGCTGAATTAAATTTTATCGCACCTAAATTGATTATCTTTTTAGGCCGCCATTCGATGAATGATTTTTTTCCTGATTTAAAAATTTCAGAAGTGCACGGCAAATTGATTCATAAAAAATTCAATCATATCGACACTGAGTATTTTTTACCGCTGTATCATCCAGCATCTGCCTTGTACAATGGCGGCATGCGTCAAACGCTTATTAACGACTTTGCAAAAATTCCAGCAATACTTAAAAAAATTGAAGGTGAAAATTAAAATGCTGCCCATAACATAGGCAGCATTTTTTTTAGAATCTGTTTAGCTGAATTAATTATTTCAGCAGTTTTTCAAATTCTTTTTTCTTAATAGTATTTACAGCATACCGGAAGCCATTTCTTTGGCTAAAACTAATATCGGTTACCGCTTCATTGATCGGCACAATCGCTAAGCCATTTTCTTCCAATACGGCAAATAACTCTGTAGCGTTAACTCCCTTCGGGGTATCGTCGATAATTTGCAAATTAAGCTTCTCTGTAATTTGCTTAATACCCTCGGCGCCAAGCGAAGAGAAAATCTGTTCAATTAATGTATCAGAGTCAACACCTTTAGTTTTAGGGGCTTTTCCTGATTTTGCAATTCCCGGTTTTGCCCTTAACTTAGTAGGTGCCTTTTTGGCAATAGTTTTACTACGAGCTGGCTTACGCTTCTCAACCGACTTACCTTGTTTAGCAGTTTTTTTATCTGCCTTTTGGGCAGCAGTTGATGGTTTTACATCTACGCCCTTTACAATCTCTACGCTAATCGTATTAGTGCCCTTCTGTTTTACGGCTGTCAGACCGATGTGTTTAAATGACAACAAAACCAGATTAGTAAGCTTTTGAGCAGTACCCTTCAAGGTAATGTTCGCATATTTTCCTTCATTTTGATTTATGTAATCTATTGCATAGTCTGAACCTTCTTTAAAGTCACGCTCGCGCATTGTGCTTGCAATTTTTTTCTTTATTAAACTTGTATCCGTACTCATATCAGTGTCTTTAATTTCGTGATTTATTTTTTTTCAATTGGTTGAGTTATTACAGCATGTGTCGGTTGTGATACCGGAGGCGGTTTTTTGATCTCGATAATCGGCTCTTCGGCCTTTATTTCCGCAACTTCTTTAATAGACGGCGGGTCAGGTACTTCTAATGGTATGTGGATAGTAAGTTCCTTATCAGGAGGCAATGAAGCCAAAGCGGGAACATGTGCAGCCACATGATCTAATACAAATTCGTATTCATCGAAGCTTTCTCCGTTTGTAATAATTGCAACTTTTTTCGAAAATGACTTTGGAATTTCAACCAATTTACAGAGATGTGGAGGTAATGCGTTTTGAAGGTAGCGAGCACAACCATGGGCAATTTCAGGACTAGCAAATTCAAATTGTGCCTGCTTAAAATCCCCGCTACCATTTTCAACATGAAACAGCGTATTAGTAAGTTTTACGCCATCGCAAAGATACAATGGTGTTTTGCAGCGATTCAAAAGTGATATCGCAAACAATACAATACCATGATAATCCATAGTAAGAGGATCAAGCAGATTGCTGATTGAGAGTTTGATTTTCATTTGTGTAGGTTTGCCCCAAATCCTACTCTCACCTAGTGTTTTGTCAAACAAGAAAACGCGGGGCAGCAAAAGGCTTTATGAAAATTTACTGCGTGTTATATGTATTTTTTTAACTACCTCGCCGAGCGTTTTTGACACATACCGAATATCACTTTTGGAAATAGCATCATCAAACGAAAACCGCACCGTTCCCCAACTATCGCGCGCATTGCCATACAGCGCGCGTATGACATGGGACGGCCCGCCGTCAAACGATTCACAGGCGGATTTCGCAGAGCATACGATACCCCGAGCATCAAGTTCGATCACCAACTGCTCGGAAAGTGTACTAGGAACAGAAACCGAAACAACGTGTGGCGACTGGCGATCAGATTCGACCGCCTGATTAATTTCACATTCGGGGACATGCTTCATAAGTTCGCTTACAAAATAATTTCTTAGGTTTTCCAGCTTATTTTTCCGCACTTCAAAATTTTTCCGCGCCAAATCAAAAGCGTACGCAAAACCAGCAATTGCCCACCCATTTTCTGTGCCCGAGAAAAGACCGAATTCCTGCGAGCCCTTACCCAGATATCCGACAATACTTTCGGGGCTACGCACAAACAGTGCAGCTGCCCCACGTGGTCCGCCGATTTTACCACTTGAGAACGACATAAGATCGACACCCAATCGGTCAACGTGCATATCTTGGTACTGTGCCTGCACTGCGTCGGTATGCAGCAACGCCATAAGCGACGGATCAGTTTTTTTAGCGTGGCGAATCGCCTTGGCAATTTCGCGGATATTTTGTACGATTCCTGTCTCGCTGTTTACATACTGTACCGACACTAATACTGGTCCGAGCTTAGTAAGCATTTCTTGTAATGGCTTTAATGCAACAATCCCGTTTTCTAGGGGCACCTGATGAGTGGTGAAAGAATAAATCGCTTCATAGTGCTGAAGGACATGATGGATCGAACTATGTTCCACTACGGTCGTAATAACGTGCATATTTCGTTTTCCTTGTTGATACAACCCAGACAGTACGCCAACAATAGCCAGAACGTTCGATTCGGTGCCACTATGAGTAAACACTATCTGTCGTGATTGCGCAGCAATATAAGTTGCAATATTCTTGCGCGCAGATTCCAGCATCATGCGGGATTTTTGATGCACCGAGCATAAACCACTGGGATTTGCAGCAGTATCTTTCTGTATTGATTGCATATATCGCAACACATCTCGCCCCATCGGCTCGGCCGAAGCTGCATCAAGGTATATTTTCTTACGAGTAAATAAGCCCATAGATATAAAAATGATTGAAACTCTTCTAAATATATGTATAATCGCCCCTATATGTCAACTTATCCTATTCTTATTGCTATTGCCCTGCTGTGCGCTCTTGGTGCATTTATTATTGCTCTAGCTAATAATCTACGACTAAAAAAACTCCTGCGGGGTAAAAAAGCTGATTCGCTTGAAGAAATCATCCGATCACTTGATGCGGATATTAAAGGATTGCAACGAAAACACAGTAGTAGTGAGATGCTGATTTCTGAACTACAAACCAAAATGCAGGGAGCTCTTCGCTATAGTGGTTTTGTAAAATTCAATGCACTTCCTGATTTAGGTGGAAATCAAAGCTTCGCACTTGCTTTACTTAATGAACAAAAATGTGGATACCTGATTACCTTTTTATCTGTACGTGACCGCCTACAGCTATTCACGAAACAAGTGAAAAACGGTATCGCTGATTTTGATTTGAGCGAGGAAGAAGAGACTGCGCTTCATACTGCCCTTAAGAGCACCTGATTATATGAGTACGATTAAACGATCACCAGTAGTAGTTATTATGGGGCACGTCGACCACGGAAAGTCGACGCTTCTTGATTATATTCGTAAATCAAATGTAGTAGCTGGTGAAGCCGGAGGTATTACCCAGCATATTTCGGCATACGAAGTCGACCATACTGGCGAAAGCGGTGTAAGCGAAAAAATTACTTTTATCGACACCCCCGGGCACGCGGCTTTTACTAATATGCGTTATCGCGGTGCCAACGTCGCCGACATCGCTATATTAGTCGTATCTGCTGAAGATTCAGTCAAAGCACAAACCGTCGAGGCCATTAACACCATTCTCGACAAAAAGGTTCCCTACATCGTCGCGGTAAATAAAATCGACAAACCAAATGCGAATCCAGAAAAAGTAAAATCAGACTTAATGGAACATGGTGTATTCGTCGAAGGTTACGGAGGTACAATTCCTGCAGTTAACATTTCTGCGAAGACGGGCGAAGGCATCAAAGATCTTCTCGACATGATTTTACTTATTGCCGAACTAGAAAACTTTACTCATGATCCAAAAGTACCTGCATCGGGCTTTGTGATCGAGTCACACCTAGACAAAAAGCGCGGTATATCGGCAACTTTGATCATAAAACAAGGAACAGTACCCAAAGGAGGATTTATCGTCATCGAGGGTAATATGTCCACAACCCGCATTATGGAAAATTTTTTGGGGAAAAGCATAAGCGAACCATCAGCCTCAAGCCCGGTAAGCGTTATTGGCTTTGATGCTCTTCCTCGTGTTGGTGCTCATTTTGAAACATACGCAACAAAAAAAGAAGCCGAGGACGCACTTCGTGTCTACCGCGAACTCGTAAGCCAAAAAGTTCAGCAGCATGTCGACGAAAACGATACGCGCATGGTAGTGCCCATTATTATTAAGGGCGACACCTTTGGATCAATCGAAGCGATCGAAAGCGAAATTAAAAAGCGCAGCAATGAATATATTTTATTTAAAATCATCAAGACGGGTATTGGCGATATCAATGAATCTGATATTCAAGCAGCGGCAGCAAGTACCGGCTCGGTTATTTTTGGTTTCAACGTCAAAGAAGATAGTCGCATCATGACTATGGACGAGCGCCAGTATGTAACAGTTGAACAATTTAGCATCATCTACAAATTAACCGAATGGCTTGAGGCGGAACGCGAAAAACGCACCGTACGCGAACCCATCGAGATTATTACCGGCAAGGCAAAAGTACTTCGGGTATTTGGAACCTCAAAACAAGGAACCGTAGTAGGCTGCCGCATCGCCGAAGGACAGTTCAAGCAAGATGAAACCATCCAGATCGAACGCGGATCAGAACGTATCGGCAAAGGAAAAATAACCATGATCAAATTAGGAAAAATCGAAGCCGATATCGCACGCGCCGAAACTGAATGTGGCCTACTTATAGAATCAACAATCGAGTTTAACGGAAGTGAAACATTAATCGCATCTCATTTTGAATAATCTATGAAAAAAGAAGCGCTCGAAAAAGACCTGCAAAAGCATATCGCGCAATGGATTACCAAAAACGCTAACCGTGATTCGCTGATCACCGTGGCAGCACTTGAGCTATCTCCTGATATCTCACACGCACGCGTAGGAGTAAGCGTACTGCCCGAAAAATACGAAAAAGATGCGCTGCGCTTCTTGCAAAAGCATGTAGTCGACATCAAGATGCATCTGAAAAAAAATACCCGCGGAATGCTTCCGAAAACCTACGCATGGCATATTGACGAAGGAGCAAAAAAGCGCGACGCGATTTATAGACTGATTGCAAAGAGTGATGAAACATAATATAGTCTGACCGTTACCTATATTTAGGCGTGGTGGCGAAGTGGTAACGCTTCGGTCTGCAAAACCGACATGCGCGGGTTCGATTCCCGCCCACGCCTCAAGGATAGAGTTGATTTTAAGCTCAAATCCAGTAAGATAGCATTCGTGTTCATGCCGGGGTGGTGAAATGGCAGACACACCTGCCTTAGGAGCAGGCGCCGCAAGGCATGGAGGTTCAAGTCCTCTCCCCGGCACAGTTGGAATCCTGCATTCCAATATCCGCCCGTAGCTCAGTTGGTAGAGCAGTCGCCTCTTAAGCGAACGGTCCTTGGTTCGAATCCAAGCGGGCGGACAGAGTTCGCACGTTTGGATTCGAACCGGAAAGGGTTCGGGAAAACATTTGTTTTCCCGCGAAGGAGAGCAATCCGCCAAGAGCGGATGCTGAGAACCGCCGGTTCTCAGAGCGAAGCTGTGAGATTCCAAGCGCTCGGACAGAATGTCATGCCCGAGTGGCGGAATGGTTTACGCAGAGGACTTAAAATCCTTCCCCTTCAACGGGTTGTGGGTTCGACTCCCACCTCGGGCACACTGGTTATTTTTACTCTTACATTTTTTCGTTTTCCTATTTTGTTATCCGCCATCATGCGGTATACTTAGCGTATGGAAATTTCTCATGTAACCAAAGGGGCTGTTTTATTTTTACGCATCACGATGGGATGGCTTTTGACCTACATGGGCATCAGTGCGTTTAAAAACAGCGCATGGAGCCTTCATGCCACTTTTGCAAATTCAACAACATTGCCCCATATCTACGATTGGCTTGCTTCAGCAAAGATCATTCCTATTTTTGATGCCGCGATCCCCTGGATATTGATCATCGTCGGTATCGCCGTGATTATAGGTTTTTACCTGCGTTTTTTTACCACCATCGGCATGGTCGTCATGGTCTTACTCTATCTCCCTACCCTGCATTTTCCTTTCACCAGTGACGGCGGATATCTGGTAAACCATTATGTTATTTACTTTATTGTTCTTCTGCTGCTTTCAGCCATACATGCTGGCAGTTTTTTGGGTATAGACAAAAAAATTATCGTCAAGGTTGAATAACCCGCTTCCTGTTTTTTCTATTGAAAAATAAGGTTTTTTTGATGTTTCCCATACTTGACTTCGGTGTATAAATATGATATAATACCACTAAGCTAACTAAGGAAAATTTAGCTTGCACGTTGAAAACATTTAAATTAACTTAAAATAAGATCCACATGTTTCCAAAATTTAAAACCATTCTTGAAGCAATAAAAACCTACGTCATGTCTCCAAAATTCCAAACTATTCTCGATGTATTTTTGCGGAACGTTTTTTTGTTTGCCTGGATATTAATATATGCTATCGCGTATATCATCTTCCCTTTGCAAATGACCGGAATCACCGCTGTACTTATCATCTTCCTTTGTATTTGTAAATTATTATCTTACGCCAACCTGTTCTTTAGAAAATTCGGAAGCGTAGGAGGATTCTATGCCGATGCAGTAGGAGGAAATATTACCTGGTATTATTCTACTTCTATTAATCATGATGTTAATCCAACAACAGGGGAAACTTTCCCTCGAACTGGAGGAACGATCTACAAAAATCCTTTGGCTTGGATATTTCATAAAGTGTTAGGCATTTGGTTTATGGGTTTCAGCCCATTCGTTCAGCCTTATCGCTTTGAATTCTCTAAGACCAGGGTCGAGCGTGATGGCGACAAATTTAATTTCATTCACGAGAAACTGGATGACAAGTACATGGTTCCAGAGCGCATGCTGGTAGATATCATAAGCAAGGGGGTAGACATTGCAGATAAAACAGTATTTGATCTGCACACTAACTACCCTATCAATGTAATACATGTCCGCAAGGCACATGAGTTTGATAAGACACAAGGTGTGATTGATTACACAAGTCCTCGGATTTGGACCCTGCTACATGAAGAGTTGAACGAATCAGGCATTACCTATAAAAGTGTACTGAAAGCTGACTCAAGTAAATTCTTTGATGGTGTAAAGCGTCTAGATAACGCATTAAACGAGAAAGGAATCAATATCAAAGTCAAGGAATTTGCCATTGTAGATAAAATTCCCGGCAACGATCCTACCCGCGAACTCCTTAAGGCGGCAACCGAAACGGAACTAGCCGAGGAACGGAAGAAACAGGCAGTTATAAAATCAGCTGGTGAGAAGGAGGCAAAAATGAACGCCAACTTAGCACTCGCTGATGAATTAGACAAACGCAATAACGCGTTGCGCGTCGAAGCGGAAATATGGAAAGACCCGAAGGCAATGGCACTGGCCAAAACCAATGTGCATACATTGGCAGGCAGTGATATAGGAGTAGTTATCGGAGGAAATAAATAATTGTAAACCAAAAACTGAATAAGATGGAATTTCTAACTAATCATTGGATTATCACAATACTAGCTATTGTGGCGATAATCATGCTAATTATAGTTGTAGTAATTAGCCGCCTTGGTGGCCCTGGGGCTTTTTGGACCCAGGTAAGCCAATGGAGACATACAAGAAATCAACAACACGGCACTGGAGGACATGCACCTAATCCCGCACCGGCACATGGCAGTAACGGCCATACGCATGGCAGCCACGGACCCAGTTGGAAAAAAATCGCGCTCGTAAGCGTGATCACGATCCTACTATTCCTGTATTTTGCAGGGGGCGCATTGGGATGGGGTATTATCGTAAAGCTTAAGGAACATCCGCTCCTTATGGCCACAATAATTATCGTAGTATTTTCTGCCGTGATGGCGGAAATAGTACATGCTAAATGGCCAATCGCCGTAGGAGCAGTCCTATTATTGGGACTATTCCTATATGCAAAAGACACTGTTACCCCACAAAAAAAGCAAGAGCGTGTAAGCCGTGAACAAAAAATTCACGAAAGGCTTATATCGGAAGATCCCTCGATACAGGCAGCACTAATACACTGCCTAACAACTAATGAACCTACCTATGCCGATATGGCACTGGTAGGTGCAAAAAAATTCAATACTTTTGTGCTTGATTCGGGTGAAAGTAAAAAGCTTTCACGTGATGCATATCACAAGAATTATTACTTCCACGCGGATACAAAAACTCCGTTATTGGAAAAAGAGGTGGAGTTCATTCAGGGTGATCCATATCCTTCGTATCAGAAGTTTGGATCATTCGAGATGAGAAACATCTCGAACAAAAAAATCACCGTCCTAGTCTATGATTGGGACGCCACAAACGCCAGAGCCCAAGCAAAATTGCTTGGATTGCTGTAAAAAGCACTTTGGCAAATCAAAAGCCCCGCGGCATAAAGCGGGGCTTTTTTAGTATGTTTTTTCCTAATGGATATAGGTCACACCCAAAGTCGTGATGATGAAGTACATGATACCAAATACCCCACCCATGATAGCCATACCTACCAATCCCCACAGCATATGCCGTCGGCCTTGTTCAAGGCTTTCATTGGTCTGTTTCGCTAAGAAGAACTCGATAAGACCCCAGGCAAAAATAATCAAAGCGACGGCAAACAATACTTTTATCAAGGGATTAAGTATGTGCTTGTTAATGCTTTGCATCAACTTTACCACCTGCGGGACTAATACCTCGTCAGCACGTGCAATGATAGGAAAAAACCACGCGATCATGAATAGATATTAGTAGTAGATCGTAGGGACAAAGTCATTTGAACCCTGACCGGTCGTTTGGATATCAGTACCCTTTTGGAGACCAAAAGTAGAAGCAAGTGCCGAGATGACTCCGAACACCAACGCAAAGAATGCAAGCGCGACGAATGACATAATCATGTAACCCTTGGCATCTTCTTTTTTCTCAGCATCTCCCGCAAGAACGTAACGGATGATATTGAAAATCAAAAACAAAATAGCTGCTCCTACCAATATTGGAATTGCCTTTTTAATAAACAATCCAATGGTGCCCAGGATTGTAAATGCAGTTGCCTGAGCAAATGCCATCGAAGGCAAAGCGATAAGGGCAAGAGCGATAAGTTTCTTTTTCATACTTCTAAGCTAAATAACTAAATTAATAATCTATTTCGAACTCTGGCTATAGTATACCATACCAACCGCTGATTAACAGGTACCGTCCTGAAAACACGGTACTGGTGCCTTCGTCTTATTATCCAATTGAAAAGTGTTCAAAAGTACTGCTACTAACGCCCAAACCGAAGCAAGTACAAAAAACACCAACAATCCCCAAATCATCATATTTTTAGCTTTTTCACGGGCCTCCTCGTTACCTGCATTAAGCACTAACATGGTAGTTCCCCATGTTAAAAATAAAAGTCCCAGGGCAAACACTAAAGGTATCAATGAACGAGATATGGTACAAGTAATAAAATCAGCCAAGGTAGCAATATTTTTTACCTGAATATTTTTACACGTACTAGCCGTATCTGTTGGCGCCCCTGGTGCAGCGGTAGTATTTGATGTGGTAATAATCGGGCTCCACGCAGGATCATTTTGTATTGAACTCACTTCCGCCTGAGTCTGTGAGAACCATGCAGCCATATCGGTATTATTTAAGTTTATCTGTCCCTGAGACTGCAAAAGCGGATCATTAGCAGGATCGTAGGCAGGATCCTGCTGCGCAAATGCCGATGGTACTATTGCTAGAAAAACTAAACATGAGGCTAAAAGTATACGCATAAAATTATTGTGTTTTGACATCTGCCTTGATGTCGTTAATAGTAATCGTAATAATGTCAACAATAAGCACACAACCGATAATCAACCCAGCCCCTACGATTACGAACAATATATTACGATGTGCGACCTCTAGTTCGTCAGGCTTACCCCGAGCAACAACATATCGGAATCCTGCAAGTACGATAAATATACCAATCACAGGGATTGCTATGATCAACAACACCTTCAGTATTTCTGCAACAAGTTCTTGGATTGAATCCACCTTCAAGGGGTTTTCAAGGAGGGTTTTTGGTGCACCTGAACTGTTAGTTAAAGTATCAGTTATAGGTGGTGTATCATTTGCCCCATTATTATCAGGACTCGCAGGTGGCGAGGAATCGTTCGCTCCGGCTCCTGCAACTACCCCTTGGGCCAACTGAGCAACCTCTCCATTACTTACCACGACCTTTTTGGTTCCATACAGTATCTCAAGTTGATACGTGTATGTGGGCGACTGGGCAACTAATACAGTAAAAGGGATGCTTTGACCAAATGCATAAGGGCCGCCTGGAAGCGTTACTTCATCGGTTACATTATTACCACTGGTAAGCAGCAAATACGCTTTTGAGAAATAGTTATTAATATTGAACGTGCCTCCCGTTGAACCATGCGAAACCACCGCTGCCCCTTTAAGGGTATACTTTGCATCAGCAGTTGCCCCGCTGGTTAATGTTACATTTGAAAAAGCAGTACTAAAGGCCGCATCCTGTGCGGTTGGCTGCGTCTCGGCAATTGTTACATTTTCGGCTTCAGATTCTACGTTCCCCTTTTTTACATTGACAACGTAATCACCTACTGCCAGCGACGGATTGGTTTCAAAAGTTGCAGCTGTTCCAGGTGTATACGCTACAGTCAAAGCCTTATCTTGTACGGTCGAAAGATCATTCGCCTTTCGGACGATAACATGGATTCCTTGTACTGGCGTCTGATTATCATTACCGACAAGCAACGTACCCTTGATCTTGTAACTAGTACCAACTTTTTCAAACCCGACATTCGAAAGCGTAAAAGTCATTGCTGCCGCATGCGCTGCATGAACAAAGAAGGTAAGCGCAAACACAGTAAAGGCAATAGCTAATGAGTACTTTTTCATATTATTTCCCCGTAATGATATCTTGTAATGATTTTGTCTGAGTTGACGAATCGTCAACCTTTTCAAGTAAAATGGCATTTGGATGCTTTGCTAGATACTCTTTGCTAAGCAGTGAACGAATAACAAAACTTACCGCAAGCCATGCGCACAGTATTAGCGCAACGCCAGTTACCCAACTAATCGCGGCATGTTTCGCCTTGGCAAGTTTTTCGGTGCTTCCACCAGCAGTAAGAAATATCCAGCCAATGTAGATGATTACAATTGCAGCAGCAATAGCAATAAGATACATCGCAAAGCGGATAACCCGACTTGCCAGTATCAAAAGATCATTAAACGTGCATGGCTCACTGGTAATTCCATGAGTAGGATCATCAACCTTGCGGCCACAATGAACAATGCCATTAGTAAACTCGTTTTTTCCATCCAAAATACCTGAATCGCTAGCTGAGTTCAGATTGTTCGCACTCTGTGATTGATCAGTGCCCGATCCTGCGGCATACGCAAAAGGAATCCCACACACCAAGAAAAAGGTCATCCCAATAAATACGATCTTCTTCATACAATCATTTTATTTTGATCCCTGTTAATAGGATAAGTATTTACCGTACTCAATATCAATGACATCCGATTCATAGCAAAGGTATTATACCACATAGCAATTTCTATTGCTTTGCAGCGGCTGCTGCAGCGGCATTTTTAGCATTCTGTTCGTTCACCCCATCAAACAAAGGAGCTAGGGCTGTGTCGAGTTCGTTTGGAATCTGCGAAGGCAGCAATTCGCCCGAAAGTATCCGCTGAAGGTTCTGAATAATCGCTGCATCATATGCTTCCGGAAGCGGATTCAGCCACGTTTTACTGATAAGCGCAGATTGTTTAAGCACTACCGCTCGATGATCAGTCTGAGGCTTCGCAAGTGACACTTTAAATACCGACGGCATTGCAAGTGAATCATAAATCGGCTGCATAACCTCGGGTTGTGAAATACTGTTGGCAAGTGCGTATGCAGCAGCAATATTTTGCGATTTTTTCGTTAAGCCTAAGGCGTAAATTTTTGCATATGTTGCCTTTGCAGTGCTATTACGCATCTGAGGAAGCATTTCGATCGAAAAATTTAGGTTCGGATTAAGGGTACGCAAGATACCATATTCGCTTGCATAACCAAAATAGACAAATATGCGATCTGCAGCAAAATAATCACGGGAAAGCGGCAGTCCAGACGTCCATGAATATACCGGCTTCGAGGAATCTGAAAACGCGGTCGTATATTCGAAGGCATCCTCCACAGGATGTGCGCTAAATTTCCCCGGACCTCGGATGGTGGTACGGTACTGAATACCGCCCGCAGCTTCACCAAGATCATCAGTTGCAACCATCGGATTCCCCAACTGCAAAAATAATGCTGTCATAATATCCGCTACATGACTGATATTCAGGGGAAATCCTAATGCAACCGCGGATCGAGTAATAAGTCCTGCATTATTTTTTTGAGTAATACCTGGAGCAAGAGCGGCAATTTCATCCCAGTACTGAGGCACGGTCGCAGTAAAAGTACTAGTGAGGATATCTCGATTTACATACATTACCATAGGGTCAACTAATACCGGTAACCCATAAACTCCTTCAGGCTGCGTTAGGATTGATGCGCCGTCTATATATTTTTGCAAAAAAACATCCTGCGATAAATTAGCATATGCTATTGGGTATAAAATCCCCCTGAGCTGAATCAATCGATCGGTTGGAAACATGATAATATCGGGCCCATTTCCTTCTGCAAGTGCGTTAATCAAGTCACCCGTAATATCACTTTCATTGATCTGTTTATAAGTAAGGCGAACTCCTGGATTTGCACCGGTAAATGCTTCAAGAGGTGCTGTCAACAAATCCTGAGGAATAATACTCCATATGGTTAACGACCCGGTGTAATCCCCTTTTTGCTGAGCTGTATTTTTTTTACCTGACGAAATGAAATATAAAAAACCGATTACAATAAAAACAACAAATATTCCGCCAAAAATTAATTGGAATGTAGAGAGTTTGCCCATACGTTACTAGTGATTATACCGCACTGCGATTAATATGAGAAGCGACGTACGCTACACGGCACCCAGTGGTGCCCGAAAAATTGCGATACCATGGGTGCGCATGACGGTATCACTGTGAATAAGCGAAAATCCGGCTTCTGTAAATGCGGCAGCTCCTATTTTTGCAACGATACCTTTCGCCAGCGGATGCGCACTAGTTTGATCTATTACCGCAACGATGCCTGCATGCTTTAAAACGCGGCGGATTTCTATTGCGGCGGCGGCATGATCATCCTCGGGGCGTGCGACATACACCAGTGCATCAACACTTTCTTCTTTTACAACAAGTCCATATGATGTATCCACTACTCCTTGGTACACAATAACAGTATTCCCCATACCTTCATGATCAACAACTTGAGCAAGGTATTTTGTACGCTCAATTGACGCTTGTGGTACCAGTACCACCCCCTGAGAAATGTCCAAATGACGGATGATGAGCATCAGTTCGTGCCATGTCGGAAGTACGCCGGTAATCATTACATGACTGGTCGGCTTAATTGCTATGTATTGAAGCGCTGCCTCGAATGCGTGCATACACAGAGTATATCATGAACGCATGCGAGAAAAAATAAATTCAGTGGATTAGATCTTATTCAACCAACGTATACGAAGCAAGCTTATCGCCATCTTCGCGTAAACGCATCACTCGCACTCCCTGTGTTGCGCGCGACAAGACCGGAATGGCCTTAAGTTCAGTTCGAATCACTTGTCCTTTTTGTGAAATGGCAATCAATTCGGTTTCTGAGCCAACTATTTGTACACCAACGACTAGGCCAGTCTTATCCGTCACCTGCATTACCTTAATACCCGAACCTCCGCGATTCTGTATCTTATATTCACCGATTTCAGTTTGCTTACCATACCCATTTTGAGCTAACACCAATACGGTTGTCTTTTCTGATGCATCTTTTGCGGCAACATTCATGCCAACAACATAATCACCCTTATCGAGCTTAAGGGCACGCACACCACCAGCAGTGCGACCCATGACGCGAATATCGCTTTCATCAAAACGAATAGATTGTCCTTCGGCAGATACCAAAAGTACGGTATCGTTTTTATCAACAAAGTGTGCACCTAAAAGCTCATCGCCAGTATCTAAAGAAATTGCAATAATCCCACTGGTGCGTACCTGCTTAAAGCTATCGATAGCAACTTTTTTCATGACGCCAAATTTCGTACCCAAAAGCATGTTCTTTGAAGACTCTTTGATATTCTTTGGCATTGCCAAAATTGACGTTACTCGTTCGGTGTCTGACAAGCCAAGGAAGTTACGGATTGATTTTCCGCGCGTAGTACGCTTACCCTCAGGCAATTCAAACATCTTGATCTGATACACCTTTCCGCGATCAGTAAAGAATAAAAGGTCACTATGAGTTGATGCAGTCAAAATATGCGTAATGATGTCCTCCTCTTTCATGCTATTATCCGAGACTCCTACTCCGCCGCGTTTTTGCGTCTTGAATTCACTTGGGTCCACACGTTTGATGTACTGATCAGCAGTATATACCAACACCGAAGGCGTATCGGCAATAAGGTCTTCGTCGGACAAATTGCCAACTGCGGTCTTTACCACTTTCGTACGACGTTCATCGGCATATTTTTCACGAATCTCAACAAGCTCATCTTTAATGACTCCCAACATTTTTTTAGTCGACTTAAGCAAGTCTTCCAGAAACGCGATGGTCTTTCTTACCTCATTCAATTCTTCCTCAATCTTTTTTCGTTCAAGACCTGCAAGTTTCTGCAGTTTCATTTCAAGAATGGCATTTGCCTGGATTTCAGAAAACTTGAACTTCTTCATCAAATTTTCCCGAGCTACAGTTACGTCAGCCGACGCCTTAATCAGTTTGATGATTTCGTCGATATGATCAAGTGCTTTCGTTAAACCTTCAAGAATATGCTCGCGCGCTTTTGCTTTTGCTAAATCAAACTCACTGCGGCGTCGGACGACAACCATGCGGTGATCAAGAAATGCCGTCAAAAAGTCGCGGAGTGACAATGTCTGCGGAATACCATCAACAAGCGCAACCATGTTCACGTTGAAATTTTGCTCGAGGTCTGTGTGCTTATACAAGAAGTTGAGAACTTTTTGCGGATGCGCGCCGGTCTTCAATTCAATCACGATGCGAATATCAGTGGTCGACTCGTCGCGCAATTCTTTAATACCTTCAAGCTTCTTCTCCATCTTCAACTCGGCGATCTTCATGATCAACGCCGACTTATTTACGCGATATGGGATCGACGTAATGATGATCTGAGATGTTCCACGCGCACCGTCAGAAATCGATGCTTCTCCACGTGTCACGATACCACCGCGACCGGTCGTATACGCCTGCATGATATCTTTTTTACCGTAGATAACTCCGCCTGTCGGAAAATCAGGACCTTTGACGAATTCAAGAAGGTCTTCGTTTGTCGCCTTCGGATCATTAATCAGAGTGATACACGCATCTACTACTTCACCGAGGTTGTGGGGCGGAATATTGGTCGCCATACCGACAGCAATACCCAACGTACCATTAAGCAGTAAGTTAGGTACCACGGTTGGAAGTACGACAGGTTCGTTACGGGTCTCGTCATAGTTGGGACGAAAATCCACTGTATTTTTATCGATATCACGCAATAGCTCACCTGAAATGCGAGACATCTTTGCTTCAGTGTAACGCATAGCAGCAGCTGCATCGCCATCGATTGACCCTAAGTTTCCTTGTCCCCATACCAATGGATACCGGTACGAGAAGTCTTGTGCCATGTTTACCATCGAATCATATACTGAGGTATCGCCATGCGGA